>JBGTKN010000001.1:0-4717 GCA_041744615.1 Hyphomonas sp.
TCCCGCCGGGGCCTGCTGACCATGGTCGCCACCCGCCGGAAGCTCCTGGACTATGTCCGGGGCAAGGATGAGTCTCGCTACACGAAGCTCATCGCGGAACTCGGCATCCGCCGCTAGGTCCCAAACAGGCCCGCCAGGCAATAGGGCCATGGCGGGCTTTTCGTATGTGAAAGAAAGACAGACATGTTCAATACACAATCCGTGTCGCTGGAATGGGCCGGCCGCACACTCACGATCGAGACGGGCCATGTGGCGCGTCAGGCTGATGGCGCCGTCATGGTTACCTATGGCGACACCACGCTCCTCGCGACCGCCGTCTTCGCAAAGTCGGCCAAGCCGGGTCAGGACTTCTTCCCCCTGACTGTCAACTATATGGAAAAATACTTTGCTGCCGGCCGCATCCCCGGCGGCTTCTTCAAGCGCGAAGGCCGCCCGACCGAGAAAGAGACGCTGACCTCGCGCCTCATCGACCGGCCGATACGCCCGCTTTTCGTCCAGGGCTTCAAGCATGAAGTCCAGGTCGTCGTGACTGTTCTGTCCTATGACCTCGAGAACGATGCCGACGTGCTCGGCATGATCGGTGCGTCGGCGGCGCTGGTGCTCTCGGGCGCCCCGTTCATGGGCCCGATCGCCGCTGCCCGCGTCGGCTATATCAACGGCCAGTACGTCATCAACCCGACCGTACCCGAACTCGAAGACTCCGAGCTTGACCTCGTCCTCGCCGGCACGTCTGACGCCGTGATGATGGTGGAATCGGAAGCCTACGAGCTTTCGGAAGAGATCATGCTGGGCGCCGTTGTCGCCGGTCATGACGCGATGCAGCCGGTGATCGATGCGATCATCCAGCTCGCCGAGAAGGCCGCGAAAGAACCGTTCGACTTCCAGGCCGAAGACAATTCGGTGGCCGTCAAGGCAATCGAGAAACTCGTCGGCAAGGACCTGTCGAAAGCCTACAAGATCACCGCCAAGGCAGAGCGTTACGCCGCCGTCGGCGCCGCCCGCGACGCCGCCAAGGCGAAGCTCGTCGGCACCGAGGAAGCCCCCGGCGAAATGTCGGCCGAACTGTTCAAGGCCGCCTTCAAGGAGGCCGAGGCATCGGTGGTTCGCGGCGACATTCTCAGAACCGGTGAGCGGATCGACGGACGCAAGCTCGACCAGATTCGTCCGATCGTGGCCGAGGCAGGTTTCCTCCCGCGCACCCACGGCTCTGCCCTGTTCACGCGCGGCGAAACGCAGGCAATCTGCGTGACCACGCTCGGAACCTCCGATGACGAACAATATATCGAAGGCCTGGACGGCACCCGCAAAGAGAAGTTCATGCTGCACTACAACTTCCCGCCCTACTCGGTCGGGGAGACGGGCCGCATGGGCGGCACCGGACGCCGCGAGATCGGCCACGGCAAGCTCGCGTGGCGCGCGCTACAGGCAGTTCTGCCGAAGCATGAAGACTTTCCGTACACGATCCGTCTTGTCTCCGAGATCACCGAGTCCAACGGCTCGTCCTCGATGGCGACGGTCTGCGGTTGCTCCCTCGCCATGATGGACGCCGGCGTGCCGATCGCACGCCCGGTCTCCGGTATCGCGATGGGTCTCATCCTTGAAGGCAAGGACTTTGCGGTCCTGTCCGACATCCTCGGCGACGAAGATCATCTAGGCGACATGGACTTCAAGGTGGCGGGCACCGCCAATGGCATCACCTCGCTCCAGATGGACATCAAGGTGGCCGGCATCACGCGCGAGATCATGGGCAAGGCCCTCGATCAGGCGAAAGGTGGCCGTGAGCACATCCTCGGCGAAATGGCGAAAGCCCTCACCGCCTCGCGCGGCAAGCTCGCCGAAACTGCCCCGCAGATGGAAATCATGAAGGTCCCGGTCGACAAGATCCGTGACGTGATCGGTTCCGGCGGCAAAGTTATCCGCGGTATCGTCGACGAGACGGGCGCCAAGGTGAACATCGAGGACGACGGCACGGTGCAGATCTCTGCGCTGGACCGCAAGTCGATCGACGCTGCCATCAAGATGATCCGCGGCATCACGGCGGAAGCCGAGATCGGCGCGATCTACGAAGGCAAGGTCGTGTCGATGAAGGACTTCGGCATCTTCGTGAACTTCTTCGGTCCCAAGGACGGCCTCGTCCACGTCTCGCAGATGGCCAACAAGCGAATTGGCCACCCGAAAGAGATGGTCAAGGAAGGCGACAAGGTCTGGGTGAAACTGATGGGCCTCGATGAGCGCGGCAAGGTCCGCCTGTCGATGAAAGTCGTCGATCAGGAAACCGGCAAGGAAATTGAAGGCGCGGACGCCGGCGAGTAGTCGCTCCGCCTGATCCAAAAATCGGAAGGGCCGCTCCTTGTGGGGCGGCCCTTTTTCATGACAAAGCCTGCAGCAAGGCAAAAGGGCGGACGTGATGTCGAAGAAGAAAGCGTTCCTGATCGCGATGTCCGGTGGCTCCGGCTCCGGCAAGTCCACGCTGGCGGTGGCGCTGCTCGAGCGGCTCGGTCCCGGCAAGGCTGTGATGTTCGGCGAGGACGCCTATTACCTGCCGATGAGTTTCTACGGCGCCCCGAAGAGTGAGGACGAGCGCCACGCGCTGGTCAAGGGCATCAACTATGATGACCCGAAATCCAAGGAAGTCGACCACCTCGTCTCGGACCTCAAAGCCCTTAAGGCCGGCGAGGCCGTGGACCAGCCGATCTACGATTACGAACTGCATGACCGCTCGAAGAAAACCCGGCGGATCGAGTCCGCCCCGGTGCTGATCCTCGAAGGCATCCACGCGCTGTCGATGCCGAAGATCCGCTCTCTCATCGACCTGTCGGTCTATGTCGACACGCCGGACGACCTGCGGCTCGCCCGCCGCATCCGCCGCGACGTGATCGAGCGCGGCCGCACGGTAGACTCGGTGCTGATGCAGTACATGTCCACCGTCCGCGCCGCGCACTACCGCTTCACCTATCCCGCCATGTTCGAGGCCGATCTGGTGATTGCGGACGAAGGCGTGCCCGCCTACGGCGACGTGAAGCCGTCTGCCGATGCAATCGAGCGGATGCTGGCGCCGGTCCTCTCGCGCCTGCAGACGGCCGGTGTGATCTGACCGGCGAGTTGTGCTAGACTGGCGCCTGCATGCGCGGGATCCTGTTCCTTGTCCTGATGGTTGTGGCGGCCGCGCCGGCCTATGCCTGCGATGTGCGCATACAGGGCCGTCCGTCCGAGGTGGCCGGCTATGCCGAGCGGGCAGGGGCCTGCCTGGTCACCCCGCCGGACGGTTTCGCGTTTGATGCCGCGCTCGAGGCCGGCTTTCTGAAACGTGTCAATGAGGAGCGCCGCAAGGTGGGCCTGGCGCCAGTTGAGGCGCGGCCCGAACTCGGCGCCGCCGCCCGTTTCCATTCGCTCGACATGGCCGCCAACAGTTTCTTCGGCCATTCAGGCCCGGATGGCCGCAAGGGGGATGACCGGATCGCCGCGCTCGACCGCACCGCGCTGGCCGACTTCTCGGCGGAGAATGTCGCGACCGTGTCGAGATCCTCCGGCCGGATGGATCCGGATTTCGCGCTGCGCCGCCTGCACGAAAACCTGATGGACAGTCCCGGCCACCGGGCAAACATCCTGCATCCGAAAGCCACGCACGTGGCTTTCGGTGTGGTGCGCACGCATGGCGGCGTCTGGGTGACGCAGGTCTTCCTGCGCCTGTCCGGTACGTTGCCGGAGGCCGCCCCCCTCAGGATGTCGCGTGCCTCGCGCCTCGGCGCACCCCGCGGACTGGACGGGTGGAACTTTGTCCGCTTCGATCTCGTCCCGGCAGGCGGAGCGCCGGCAGCGCCTGTCAACCTCACCGCCGCAACCGGCGATGCCCGTCTCGCCGCCTATGCCACCCAGCCAGGCGAGGACAAGCGTTCCTTCTACTGGATCCGGTTCCTGGGACCTGCGGTCACGCTTGATCCTTGAGCTCAGTCGAAATGGTCGATGCCGTCGCCGGTAATGGCGACCCAGGCATGCTTGCGGTTTTCGTAGACGGAATAAACGGGGGCAGGGAAGGCCGGGTCCGCGAAGGCGCCGACCGCGACGGCGGTGAGGCCGGGAAGGCCTTCGGACGTGTAGCAAACGGTCGAGCCGCAATCCGGGCAGAAGCGGAACGTCGCGCGCTGGCCGCTGTCGCCGGTGGCCGCCCATTCCTTCGCCGCGCCCTCAAGCGTCACATTCGCGTCGCTCCAGCGCGCCTGCGCGGCGAAGGAACTGCCCGAACGCTTCTGGCAATCGAGGCAATGGCAGACGGAGACGCGCACCGGCTCGCCGCGGCAGGTGACCATGAGTTGTCCGCAGCGGCAGGTGGCTGTGCGCGTCGTCATTTCGGCGAATCGCTCGCAGGTTCCGGCGCGGCGCTCATATAGGCCATCCGTGTCAGGAGCTTCGAGGCGGCGAACTCCATATAGCAGGCCTGGGAGATATGGCGCACGGGTTGGCCTGCGAACGTCACCTCCGCTGTGTACAAGGCCGAATCCGGCGGGCAGATCCACTCTTCGCGGCCATAGGCGTCTTTCGTTCGGAGCGGAACGGAGGAGGGCAGACGGTGCGGCCCGTTGATGAAGCACGGATCGGCAAGCGCGGCGTCCAGCTCGGCGGCGACGCCTGGCGCGAGCGCGGAGGTGAGGCAAGGCTGTGGCTCCGGCGGTGGCGGCGGATAGGTCTAGAGTGGCTTACCGTCTTCTCCAAGCGGCGC
>JBGTKN010000002.1:0-3600 GCA_041744615.1 Hyphomonas sp.
TGCGACCTGGATACCGGCGGCATCGCGCTGGCGCGCATCTGATCCTATTTCGTCAAATTGCCGGGGCGATCGACGTCGTGCGCGTGCTGCATGAGAAGATGGACGTTGCAGCGCATTTGCCGGATATCAGCTAGGCGGTTAGCGCCGACGATGTCCAGCAGAACCTGCAGAACCTGATCGAGGGTGCCGCCGTCTCCATCACTGTCGAGACTGCCAAAGCCCTCGTCGATGAAAATCGTGTCGAGCCGGATCGCGCCATGGCTCATCTCAACGATGTCCGCGAGTCCAAGCGCGAGCGACAGAGCTGCAATGAAAGTCTCCCCGCCTGAGAGTGTGCTCACCTCACGCGCGCGGCCGGTCTGGATGTCGTGCACCCTGATATCCAGACCACGCTTGCGCCGACCTCCAACTGTCTGAACATCCCGCTCCAGTCGATACCGCCCCTGGCTCATGGGCCCGAAGCGAAGGTTGGCGGCTTCGAGCACCTGATCGAACATTGCGCCGACGGCGTATGTTTCAAGAGTGATGTTCATGATGTTACGGCCTTCGAAGGCGTCGGCAAGCGCCCGCAAGGGACCGGATTTCTCATTCAATTGAGCCAGGCGCTCCATCTGGTCGCGCAAGCTTTCGAGTAACTGGCGCAGCTGGTTACGCTTCGCGCCGGCGTCGGCAGCTGCGCGGCCCGCGGCTTGCGCTGCCGTTTGCGCCGCATCACGTGCACTTCGGAGAGCGTCAAGATCCGGCTTCTCGTGGCCTTCAACAGCCGCATTTGAACTTTCCACCCGACTCTGCGCCCGCGTGAGGTTCTCCCAATACGCATCGAGTTCCTGAACCATCGCTGCCATAAGGCCGATGTCAGCTTTTGCTGTCCGATACTGCTCGTCACTCAGGCCGAGTTCGTCTCGCTTTGTGGAGTAAGCCTCGCGCGCATCGGCCAGCGCCTTATCGCACTCCGCGATGCGAGCAATAGCTGCCGACTGGACACTTGCTGCGCCGGCTCGTTCAGCGGCTTTCTTGACAGAAGCATCCTGTGCTGTGTCGATTTCCTGCAAGATGCTACTGGCGGCATAACACGGATGGTCTGCCTAGCCTTCTGGTCGGTGGCGAAGGCAAGGATGCCCATGAGGTCGCCGCGCAACTCGGCATGGACCTGGCCGCGCTTCGGGCCGGGGGTGAGCACGATCTCGCCAATGAGCGACCGCAGCGCCTCGGCCGCCTCCCGGCCGCCATCGGAATCATTGAGGGCTTCCGTGAACCGCTCGACGTTCCGGCGATAGAGGTCCGCGATGTTCGGATGCACGTCCGGGATGTCGGCAGGGGCGTGCGCCATACAGGCGATGATCGCGGCCTTGTCGCGCTCCAGCTCGTCCATCCGCGCTTTCATCGACGGCTGATAAAGGCCGTCCTCAATCGCCGCCATGATGCCAGCGATGGCGCGGTCGATCTTGTCGAGCGCCTTCTGGTCCGTCTGCGCCTGCGCGCGCCGGTCATGGTTCAGCCGGTTGGTTTCTTTGGCATAGGCGCGCACCGCCTCCGCAACCGCTTCCGACGATACCAGCTTCTCTTTCAGGCCCGCCAGCACCCGCGCCTCGATCTCGTCGCGCCTGATGGTGCGGCTGTTGTCGCAAATGCCTTTGCGCAGATGGTTGCGGCAGGCGTAGCGGCCCGTCATCACCATGCTGATCCGGCCGCCGCAACAGCCGCAGACGAGCAAGCCGGAAAGCAGCGTGACGGGCCGGTTGGTCAGATGCAGCTTCTTGGCGCGGCCCTCGCGGGTGTTGGCGAGGTTGGGACCGAACAGGGCGGATATCCCCCGTTGGCGCTCGCGCACCGCCTGCCAGAGTGCATCGTCCACGATCCGCAAATGCGGAACCTCGGCTCTGATCCATGCGCTTTGCGGGTTGATGCGGGAGACGCGGGTGCCGGTCTCGGGATTCTTGATGAACCGCTGCCGGTTCCACGCGAGAACGCCGGTATAAAGCGCATTGTTGAGGATGCCGGTTCCGGCGGCGGCATTGCCCCTGATGGTGGCGTCGATCCACGGGCGGTTGCGGGGACCGGGGACGCCCTCGCGGTTCAACTGGAAGGCGATTTCCTTGGGGCTTCGGCCGCTGGCGTAGTCGCGGAAGATGCGGCGGACGATCTCGGCTTCCTCCTCGACGATGGCCCGCTCGCCCCGGATCGGCTCGCCGTCGGCATCGAGCTGGTGGATGACGCGGTAGCCATAGGCGGCCCCGCCGCTACCGATCCTGCCGGACTCGACACGCCCGCGCTGGCCGCGATGGGTCTTGATGGCAAGGTCTTTGAGGAACAAGGCGTTCATCGTGCCCTTGAGGCCGACATGAAGCTCGTTGATCTCGCCTTCGGACAGGGTGACGATGGTCACACCGGCAAAACGCAGGCGCTTGAACACGGCGGCGACATCCTCCTGATCGCGGCTGATGCGGTCGAGCGCCTCGGACAGCAGCATGTCGAAGCGTCCTGCCTGTGCATCGGCCAGCAGCGCCTGAATGCCCGCCCGGACCATGGACGACCCGGAGATGGCCCGGTCGGCATAGGCCTCCACCACGGTCCAGCCCTCGCGCGCGGCGCGCTCGCGGCACTGGCGCAACTGGTCCTCGATCGAGGCGTCGCGCTGGTTGTCGGAGGAATAGCGGGCGTAAAGGGCGACACGGGGCATGGTGGTGTTTGTCCTGTTTAGAGGTTCTTCAAATCCTTGATGAGCGCGAACAGGTGAAGCGGGTCGGTGGGAGACGGTTGAAAGTCGAACCGCGCATAGAAGGACTGCGCCGCATCGTTCTTGGCGTGAACCACGAGCGCGCGGACACCGGCAATGTCGGCCACCTGGAGGGTGCGCAAAATGGCATCGCGCAGCAATCCCGCGCCGATCCTTTTGCCCTGCCACGCCTCACCGACCCCGAGCCGGGCCAGCAGCATGACCGGCACAGGATGGCGGGCCAGGCCTTTGGTCAGCCGCTCGGGTGCTTCCTCGTAACGCACCTCACCGACAACGAGCGTGTAAAAGCCGACAATGGCATCGTCATCGGCGATGCCGACATAGGTTTGCGAGGCGTTCGCCGTCTGGCTAGGAAGGGCGAAGCGGATCAGAAAGCGATTCAGGGCGTTCTCGCCGCAATCGAAAGTCTCGACGGCATGGCGGCGATCCAGCTTTTCGATGCGAAATCCCGTCACCCGCGCTTGGCGTACGAAAAGACGCCCGGTTCGTCCAGCAGCTTGCGCAGACGCGGCAGATCGCGCGGCGGGGCGTCCAGGGCGGCAACGAAGGCGTCCCACCTGTCCGGAGGAAGCTGGAAAACACGGCGGTCGGCAAGGGCCTCCTCGGCCCGGCACAGCGCGCTTTCCAGCACGAACTCGCTCAGCGAGCGACGCTGCGCTTGGGCGGCGGCGGTCAGGGTATGCTTGGCCTCCGCCGTCAGGCGGAGATCGAGTTTTTCGGTGCGAGTGATACGGGTCGCCATAACGATGTCTCCTGACTGCATCATGTCAGATAGTCTGACATTGTCAAGACAACTGTTGCGCCGCATCAGCTATCCTCTTCTGCCGGTTCATCGCATTCTGGCGCTGCATTGTCATTGGCGG
>JBGTKN010000003.1:0-8365 GCA_041744615.1 Hyphomonas sp.
CTCGGCGCGTTGGAGGAAGACTGGATTGCCTCGGGCTTCAGCCTCGCGCGCCCGGCGCTGCTGGCGCGCCTCAGGGCGCCGGGTTGAACACCCAGACATAGATATTGAGATAGGCCGCAAAGCTGACCCAGCCCAGGTAAGGCAGCTGCAGCAGGGCGGCGCGGGGCGAGTGGATCGCAAAACGCAGCATCATGGTTCCCAGCAACAGCCACAGCGCGACCAGTACGCCCAGTGCGATCTGCGGGTCGCGGAAGCCGAAGAAGAACAGGCTCCAGCACACATTCGCCGCCAGCATGGTGAAGTAGAGGCCCATCTCGGCGCTGGCGCGCTTGAAGCTGCCGGCCGCGTGCAACACCATCAGTGCGCCCGCGAGCATCAGTGCAAACATGACCGGCCAGATGATCGCAAAGGCGATGTCGGGCGGGTTAAACGGCGCCTTGCGCAGCGCGGCATACCAGGGATCGTCACTGCCGGGGCTGAGAAAGCCGCCCAGCATAAGCGCGCCCAGCGTCGCGGTCGCCACAAGCGCAGCGCCCGGCCAATCGAAAGATTGTGTCCGCGTCCCCATGACGGACAAGATAGTGCCTCAGAGCGACCGGATCAAAGTGGAACGCCGGAGAACCTCGCTCATTCGGCGGGGCTGGCGAGCCTTTGGGCAGGGCCGGGGACGCTGGTCCGTCCCCGGCGCGCTCCCCATGGCATAACATGCGTAGCCACAGGAACTCGCACATGACCCGTCTGAAAATCCGCAAGATCGGCAATTCGATGGGCGTTGTGCTGCCGAAGGCCGTGCTCGAACAGCTAAAGGTCCAAGAGGGCGACACTTTGAATGTCGTGACTGTTCCCACGGGCGTGACCCTCTCGGTCTCCGATGACAAAGTTGACCGGCTGATGGAGATGGCAGAGCGGATCATGGACCAGAACCGTGAGGTCCTCCGGGCTCTGGCGAAATGAGCGAGCCGACATCGTTGCCGCTGGACCTGATTGTTCGACTTCACGACCGGCAGACTGACCTTCACGGCGGACTCGCTGGCACCGGTGATCCCGGTCTCCTCGGAAGCGCCATAGCCCGGCCACTGAACGCCTGTTCTTGTGGCGAAGGGGATCTGTTCACGCTCGCATCACTGTATGCGGCGGAGCTGATCCGCAATCATCCGTTCCTCGATGGAAACAAGCGGATCGGCTTCCTTTCGGCGTTGCTGTTTCTGGAAGCGAATGGTCGGAAGATGGCCGCGCCGATAGCGGAAAGACTCGCCTTCACGCTGCAGCTTGCCGCGAGCGAAATCGACGAAAAATCTATGCGGACTGGCTCGCCGGAGCTGCGTTGCCGCGTGAACTGTCCATACGTCCGTTTGGACAGTGTATGGACGGTTTTTCAGGGCCATTTCACGACTGGCGGCATGCTCGAGAGGATGCTTTCGACATTGCCGCCGGTCTTCAGGCCGAAGGTCGTGCCCCGGTCGTAGAGAAGGTTATATTCCACGTACCGCCCGCGCTGGACCAGCTGCTGCTCGCGCTCCGCTTCGCTCCAGGGCTCGTTCATCCGGCGCGCCACGAGGCTCGGATATATCCCGGCGAACTGGCGCCCGACTTCCTGCGTGAAAGCAAAATCCTTCTCCCAGTCGCCCGAATTGTAGCGGTCATAGAAGATGCCGCCGGTCCCGCGCGGTTCGTTGCGGTGGGGGAGGTGGAAGTAGGTCTCGCAGTATTCCTTGAGGTGTTCGTAATCGACGCCGTCGTGCGTGTCGCAGGCTGCCTTCATGGCGGCGTGGAAGTCTACCGTGTCCGGGTAGTCCTGATTACGCTGGTAGCGGAGCAGGGGATTGAGGTCGCCGCCGCCGCCGAACCAGACTTCGCTGGTCACCAGCATCCGCGTATTCATGTGCGCCGCCGGGACGCGCGGATTGCGCGGGTGCGCGATCAGCGAGACGCCGCTCGCCCAGAATCTGCCGTCGGACTTGTCGGCGCCGGGAATCTGCGCCGCGAAGGCTTCGGAAAACGTGCCGTGAACCTGCGAGAAGTGCACGCCGACCTTTTCGAACACCCGCCCGCGCATCAGGCCCATACGGCCGCCGCCAAGGTCTTCCTTGCCGTCGCCGCGCGACCACTCGGACAAATCGAATCGCCCGGCCGGCCCCTTGTAGAGGGGCGGCCCGGCGGCGTCCTCCAGCGCCTCGAACCGGGCGCAGATGTCGGCCTGCAAGGCCTTGAACCAGGAGCTGGAACGGGCCTTCCAGTCCGTCAGCGGGGCAGTTTTCGTAGTGCTTGTCATAGCCAGACACTGGACCGCCGGACGCCGGTCTCGCAAGAGGCCTGTTGTCACATTCGTCAGGGCGCGCTAACGCGCGTCCGGAAATGGGGAGGATCGCGTGTGCAGAATTGCCGCGCCCGCGCCCACTTGCCGCAATGTGCCGGGAAGACACCTCTAGTAAAGACGGGCGATATTCGCCTTGCATCAGGGCCAGACATCAGGGAACGGAGTCACGCGTGACCGCTGAGACCACTCATACAGAAACGGTCGATGACGACCGCCGTAACTTTATACATATCGCGACCGGCGCCGTCGCGCTGGGCGGGGCAGGCATGTTCGCCTGGGCCGCTATCGACCAGTGGAGCCCCGCGGCAGACACCAAGGCGGCCTCCTCGCTGGATGTTGACGTGTCGAAAGTCCCGCTCGGCGGCGAAATCCGCGTGCTGATCGGCGGCAAGCCCTTCTTCATCCGCCACCGCACGGACGGTGAAATTGCGGCCGCCGAATCGGTGAACCTCTCGGCCCTTCCAGATCCCGAGACGGACACAGCCCGCCTGCGCCCCAAGGCAGACGGTACTTTCAACAAGACGATCCTCGTCACCTCGGGCTCGTGCACCCACCTCGGCTGCGTGCCGGTCGGCCCCGCGCAAGGCAATACCGGTGACTTCGGAGGCTGGTACTGCCCCTGCCACGGCTCGCACTACGATACATCCGGCCGTATCCGCAAAGGTCCTGCGCCGACCAACCTGCCCGTTCCCAATTATCGCTGGGTCTCTGACTCGGTCGTCAACATCTCCCTCTGAGAAGGCACCTTTAGATGAGCGGACATGAATCCACCTACACACCGAACTCGGCCTTCGAGCGCTGGCTCGACAAGCGCCTGCCGATCATCCGGTTCGCCAATGACACGGCGATCTCGTTCCCGACGCCGAAGAACCTGAACTACTGGTACGTCTTCGGCGGCATCCTGGCGGTCTGCCTTGCGGTGCAGATCATCACCGGCGTCATCCTGGCCATGCACTATGAAGCCAGCGTTGACGGCGCCTTCGCCTCTGTCGAGCGGATCATGCGCGACGTGCCGTTTGGCTGGCTCCTGCGCTACATTCACTCCAACGGCGCCTCGATGTTCTTCCTCGCCGTCTATATCCACATGTTCCGCGGCCTCTACTACGGGTCGTACAAGGCGCCGCGCGAAGTGCTCTGGATCCTCGGCTGCATCATCTACCTTCTGATGATGGCGACGGCCTTCCTCGGCTACATGCTGCCCTGGGGCCAGATGTCGTATCACGGCGCCAACGTGATCACCGGCCTGTTCGGCGCGATCCCGCTCGTCGGCGAAAGCCTGCAGACCTGGATCCTTGGGGGGCCGTCGATCGGTAACCAGACGCTCCAGCGCTTCTTCTCGCTGCACTATCTCCTGCCCTTCATGATCGCGGCGGTCGTCATCCTCCATATCTGGGCGCTGCACGTGCCGGGCAACAACAACCCAACGGGCGTCGAAGTGCAGGATTTGGAAAAGGACACCGTGCCGTTCCACCCGTATTACACGGTCAAGGACGGTTTCGCGATTGCGGTCTTCCTGATCATGTTCGCGGTTTTCGTGTTCTACGCCCCCGACGTGCTCGGTCATGCCGACAACTATGTCGAAGCCAACCCGCTGGTCACGCCGTCCCATATCGTGCCCGAATGGTACATGCTGCCCTTCTACGCGATCCTCCGCGCCATCACGTTCGACATTGGTCCGATCGATGCCAAGCTGCTCGGCGTGATCTTCATGTTTGCGGCCATCGCCATCCTGTTCGTGGTGCCCTGGCTCGATACGTCGAAAGTGAAGTCGATGCGCTACCGCCCGGTGGCCCGTCAGTTCTTCCTTGGCTTCGTGGCGGTCTGCCTTCTGCTCGGCTGGTGCGGCGCGGCGAACCCGGATGACGCGGTCATCCCGGCGCTGCGGGGCGAGGCAAGCCTCGTCGTGAACTACACCGACACCGCCGGCGCGGTCGCCTCGGCGACATACAAGGGCGGCGACGAAGCCTATGCAGCCGCCGAAGCCTTCAGGGCCTCGCTGCCCGCTTCGGCAGGCGCCAGCATCGACGCGGTCGCGGCGCCGACCTTCCTGTTCCGGCACCTGTCGCTGATCCTGACCATCATGTACTTCGGCTATTTCGTGATGCTGTTCGTCATCGGCCTCAGCGAGAAGACAAAGCCCTTGCCGGAGTCGATCCACAAATCGGTGCTGAAGGCCCACAAGGCGAACACCGGCACTGCCGTTCCGGCTGAATGAGCCAGGTGAGGAGAGAAACGATGAAATACTTCCGCATCCTCGCAGCCGGCCTCGCAGGCCTCGCCTTTGCAGGCCTCGCGCACGCTGCCGGCGGCTCCAAGCACGCCCACGCGCCGGAAGGCGGCTGGCCGTTCGAAGGCCCCACGGGCCAGTATGACCAGGCATCCGTCCAGCGCGGTTATCAGGTCTACAAGCAGGTGTGTGCGAGCTGCCATGGCATGAAGCTGCTAAGCTACCGCAACCTCGGCGAGAAGGGCGGCCCGTTCTACGATCCGGCCTATCCGAACCCGAACGACAATCCGTTCGTGAAGGCCCTTGCGGCCGAGAACGAGATTGTAAGCCCGGTCCCGAACGATGCCGGCGAGTTCGATCTGCGCCCGGCAATGCCGGCCGACCGTTTCCGTTCGCCCTTCCCGAACGATGCGGCCGCACGCGCGGCGAATGGCGGCGCCCTGCCGCCGGACCTGTCCGTGATCACCAAGGCCCGCCATGGCGGCGCATCCTATGTCTACAGCCTGCTGACCGGCTATCCGGATTTCGATCTCTATGAAGACCGGATCACCCAGGAGAATGGCGAAACCGTCTATACGACCGTGATCGACATGGCGAAGTTCGAGAAGCTCGGCGCCGACATGCCGCATCATGGGCCGGCCTACCTGATCCAACCGGCGGGCCAGTACTACAACCCCTACATGGCGGGCGACACCAAGCCCAACTATCTCGGCGATCCGCGCCATGCCCCGCCCGGCGGCTTCCTCGCGATGGGCCCGCAGCTTACTGATGGCCGGGTCGAATATACAGACGGCACCGAGGCGACGATCGACCAGATGGCGCAAGACGTCGCGCAGTTCCTCGCCTGGGCCGGTGATCCGAAGATGCAGGCCCGCAAGGAAGTCGGGCTCGCCACGATGGTCTATCTCGGCATCCTGACGATCCTTCTCTGGTTCTCCTACAAGCAGATCTGGCGGAAAGTGGAGCACTAGGCTCTGGCCGAAAGCCTGAAGACCGACATAGCCATCCGCCGGGCAGTCCCGGCGGATGGCTTTCTCGTTGAGGCTCTGACGCGGCGCATCTGGACCGGGCGGGTCTCAGCGGAATCCACCGTGTTCCGCGAAACGCCCGAAAGCGTCGCCGCGCAGATTGCCAAGGGTGGCGGCGCCGTCCTGATGAGCGGTGACACCGCGATCGGCTCGGGCCGCTGGGTGACAGTGCCGGGGCCGGGTGGGCAGGGCGCGTGGATGGAAGTCAAACGGATCGGCGTTCGTCCGGAGTATCAGAAGCAAAGCCTGGGCGCGGTGATCCTCGCCGCGCTGGAAGCGGATGGCCGCGCCGCCGGAAAACAGGGCGCGCAACTTGCCATCCGCGCCGACCAGCCGCGCCTGATCGATTTCTATGCGGGCCTTGGCTATGTCCGCACAGACGATGTCGAGCTGACGACCGTCAACCCGCTTTCTCCGCCGCCCGTCGGCATGCGCAAGATTTTCGAGGACGAAACAAGATGACCCAATGGACACTCGGCATCATCGGTGGCTCGGGGCTCTATGCCATCTATGGGCTCGAAGACCGGCGCGAGGAGCCATGCGTCACCGCCTGGGGTGCGCCGTCAGACACGCTGGTGCGCGGACGGATCGGCAAGGTCGAACTCGTCTTCCTGCCGCGCCATGGCCTGGGTCACCGGCTGACGCCGACGGATGTGCCCTACCGCGCCAACATCGCCGCGCTGAAGGCGGCCGGCTGCACAGATGTGCTGTCGATCTCCGCCTGCGGCTCCCTT
Source organism: Hyphomonas sp. (assembly GCA_041744615.1). Lineage (GTDB taxonomy): Bacteria > Pseudomonadota > Alphaproteobacteria > Caulobacterales > Hyphomonadaceae > Hyphomonas. The sequence goes on from JBGTKN010000003.1 coordinate 6,307, forward strand.
CAGGAACAGTATGCCCCCGGAGATTTCGTGGCGGTAGACCAGTTCATCGATCGCACCACGGCGCGCCAGAATACCTTCTTCGGCCCCGGCATGGTAGCGCATGTCTCAATGGCGCAGCCGGTCTGCGCGCGTCTCTCCGGCCTTGCGGCGGATGCGGTCGCGGCGGCTGGCGGCAAGGTCCACCGGGGCGGAACCTACCTCGCGATGGAAGGCCCGCAGTTTTCCTCGCTGGCGGAATCCAGGCTATACCGCAGCTGGGGCTGCGACGTGATCGGCATGACCAACATGCCGGAAGCCAGGCTCGCCCGCGAAGCGGAGCTGCCTTATGCGACGCTGGCCATGGTGACCGATTATGATTGCTGGCGCGCCGGGACTGAAGCGGTGACGGTGACCAACGTCCTCGAGATCATGCACCAGAACAGCGCACTCGCACGACGGGCGATCTTGGGCCTGGCCGGGACGCTGAACGGCACAGCCCGCACGCCTTCACCCCAAGCCATCGAATCCTGTCTCGATTTTGCGCTGATCACGGCGCCCGAGGCTCGCGATCCTCAATTTCTTGACAGGTTGCGGGTGATTGCAGGCCGGGTTCTCGGCAGCTAAGACTTTCGAACGCGTCCCGGAACTGGCGCGTACCTTGCTTGCTGCCGCAATGCCTCGGGGGATCTCAGAATGAGCGAAGCACAATTCTATACCTTCCTGACGGGTGGCCTAGGCCTTCTGACGGCTTTGATGACCCTCGTGGCCTGGCACCTTTGGCGCATGCGCGAAGACACGCGCGCCGGCCGTCTCTCGGCGCTCGAAGGCATCAGCCACGAGATGCGGATCAACCTTCAGCGCATGGTGAGCGAGCTGTCGCAGGTCGCGGCAAGCCCGACCGTCGGCCCGGACGTCCTGCTGCCGATCCGGCATCCGCAGCTCGACGGGGTCAACCGCGCCCTGATCAACGCCAACCGGAACGGCATCGCGGTGATTGGGGTGACGTATCAGGAAATCGAAGCGCGCAAACTGTCGCTGCGGGCTCAGCTCGCCCAGGGCAATCCGCCCGGCGCCGTGCTCGATGACGCGATGGACGCCGCCATCAACGGCATCGCGGCCCTGTATTTCTGGGAAGTCCACAAGGGGGCCATGCCGGCCGAGATCGGCCGCGTGCGCAGCTGGGATGTCCGCGACTGGATGAAGGCGCACGGTTTCAAGTCGGACGCATTCCCCGGCATGCACCTGCGCGACGAAGTCGTCGAACGCCTTCGGATGTACGGTCTAGAACTGACGCCCAAGCCGCTGACCCATACGGCCTGGGAATACTACAACATGAACTATGACCGTCACGCCGATAGCCGCGGTCCGCTCGGACGCCGCCGCGACAAGCCGGCCGCCGAGATCGACGAGCCAGCCGAGGAGACGACGGCCGAAGAAGACGACAAGCCGCGCGGCTTCTTCGGCTTCCGCAAGAAACCGGTCGCCGAAGCCGCAGAGTCGCCGCCCGAACCCGTGATCGAGGTGGCGGACACGCCGCGCGAGCCGGAACCGCTGGTCGTCGGGCCGGAAACGGTTGGTGATCCGGAAAAGGCCCAGAACTGATCAAGGCGCTGACCGTTCCCGCGCCTTGCGCGCCGTACGGACTAGCCGTCTTCTTTTGGGTACCGGTTTGAAGGAGGCCGCCATGGTCCGCTCTTTGCTCGCAACCCTTGCCCTTTGCTTCGCCGCCGCCTGCGCCAGCCTGCCGACGCCGCCGGACCGGGCCGCCGAAGCCGCCACGATCACTGCGCTCCTGCAGGCTCAGGATGCGGCCTGGAACGAGGGCGACATCGACGGCTTCATGCATGGCTACTGGCCGTCGCCCGAGCTGCGCTTCGCCTCCGGCGGCGAGGTCGTCTACGGGTATGATGCAACGCTTGCCCGCTACAAGGCGCGCTATCCCGGCCGTGAAGGGATGGGCGAGCTGACGACCTCGGACTATCAGGTCGACATTCTGTCCGAAGACGCCGCGATTGCGCATGGTCGCTGGAAGGTCACGGCCGCGACCGGCAGCGCAAGCGGTCTCTACACGCTCGTCCTG
>JBGTKN010000004.1:0-3014 GCA_041744615.1 Hyphomonas sp.
CTGGTCGCTCGGGAAGGAGAAGGCCGCCGATGCGCTGCGCGCTGCCGTGGGCAAGGCCCTGGACCGCGGGGCGCGCACCCGCGATCTTGGCGGCGCCCTCACGACGAAGCAGATGGCTGACGCGATCCTCGCCGCGCTCTGAAAATGAAAAGCCCCGCGGCGAAGCGCGGGGCTTTCCGTCAGTTGGTCCGTAACCGGATCAGAACGCCTTGCGCAGCGTGATGCCGAAGGTGCGCGGCTGGTTGACGTGATAGGCAAGCCGTGACCGTCCGCCGCGCTCCCGGTTGAACGACAGGTCGGCATCTTCATCCGTCAGATTGTTCACATAGGCTGTGATCGACCAGTGGGTGAACTCGAGACCGGCGCTGAGGTTCACCGTCGTATAGGCGTCGAGATTCAGGTCTACGAGGTCCTGCGGATTTTCGAACCCCGTCAGTGCGCCGAGCGCAAGCCCGGTCGCCCCCGGCAATCCTTGAGTCGGCAACTGGTCACTCGGCTGGGTATAGCGGTCCCCGATATGCTGGACCGAGCCGGACACGAACGCGTCCGCGCCGATCCAGTTCGGGGCCCAGCGATAGGTGCCGGCGGCCGAGAGTTGCAGTTCCGGCACCGACGGCAGGCGGTTGCCGTCCTCGATGCCGCCGATCACATTGCCGCCGCCATCTCGCACGGTGGAGTCGAACTTCGCTTCCAGCACGCTGGCCGAGAAGCTGAAGTCGAGGCCTGCCGCGGGGCTCCAGCCGAGTTCGGCTTCGAGGCCGGCGGTGTGCGCCTTCTCGACATTGAACACGATCCGCGATGAGCAGGAGCCGGCATCCAGCGTAACCTGCAGGTCCTCGATGTCGGTATAGAAGGCCGCCGTGTTGAACGTGACCGTACCGGTCTGGGCCTTCAGGCCGGCTTCGTAGTTCCACAGCGTCTCGTCGCCGTATGACTGGAAGCCGCCGAAGATCAGCTGGTCCTGCGGCGTGCAGAGCGGCACGTTGAGTGGATCATTGACGCCGCCGAGCCGGAAACCCTGGCTCGCCTGCGCGTTAAGGGTGATCGTGTCCGTCGCGTCATAGCTGACCAGAACGCGGGGCGTGAAACCGTCCGAGGACGTCGTATCCTGGACGTTCGAGTCACCATTCGCAAACAGGCCGCCCGACGAAATCGTGCGGTCTTCCTCGAAGTCATAGAAACGACCGCCCGCCGTCACGGTCATCTTCTCTGTCAGGTCATAGCTGGCCTCGCCGAACACGGCCCACTGGGTCAGTGAGTAGGAGAGGTCGGAGTTGAACGGCGAGTCGGCCGGGAAGCCATTGGCCACCGCCGCCGACGTGCCGGCGCCGAGGGCGGCGTCGGTGAAGGCATCATAGCCCGGGGTGGGCAGGCGCTGGTTATAATCGCGGTCGTTCTGCGAATAGAACACGCCGCCCAGCCACTGGAACGGACCGTCATAGTTGGAGCTGAGGCGCACTTCCTGCGTGAGGCTTTCGTACGCCGTCACGTCGCGCAGGTTCGAGGGCAGCGCAAACGCGGCCGGATCGAATCCGAGATCGAACGACACGCTCTGGGTCAGCGCGCTGGCATCGCGGCTGACCAGGATGTCGCGGTCGATATAGCTCGTCACCGAGGTCAGCGTGAGGCCTCCGAGATCAAGGCTGGCCGTCAGGTCGGCAATCATCGTCTCGTCGGAAAATTCCTCGCGGCGCAGCAGGTACTGCGTATTGTCCGGCAGGCTTGCGGTGCCCGACAGCCAGTTGAACGCCTCGGCCCGGTTGAAGCCGTCGGTGCCGATTTCCTGATAGATAATGCGGGGCGTGATCGTCAGTGTATCGCTCGGCTGGAAGGTGAGCGCGACCCGGCCACCGGTGCGGTTGCCGCTGTTGACGTCTTCACCGGCCGCCGGGCCGATGGCATCGATCCAACCGGCATATTCGGTATGGTAGCCGACCGCGCGCAGGGCGACCGTGTCGCCCAGTGGTAGGTTGACCATGCCTTTGACATGGCCGCCAGTGCCGCCATCGCTGATCGTGTTGACGTTGGCTTCGATACTGCCTTCCTGCGTGCCGATCACCGGCTGATTGGTGATGTAGCGCACCGTGCCGCCTACCGATCCCGAACCGAACAGCGTGCCTTGCGGCCCGCGCAGGGTCTCGACCCGGTCGAGGTCGAACAGGTCGATATCGGGCGTGAACAGCGACAGCGAGATTACCGACTCGTCGAGATACACGCCGACCTGTTCCTTCACGCCCGGCTGGTCGCGCACAATCTGTCCGGCCGAGACGCCGCGGATCGCGACCTGGCTCTGGCCGGGGCCAAGGTTCTGGATCGAGAGACCGGCGACCGAGCGGGCAACGTCCTCGAGGTTTGCCGCGCCGGTCCGCGCGATGTCCTCGGCGGTCTGCGCATTGATGGAGAAGGGCACGTCCTGGATGGTTTCGGCGCGCTTGGTCGCCGTCACGATGACGGTCTTCTGGCGCGCTTCGGTATCGTCGGTGGTCTGGGCAAACGCCACGGGGGCCAGTGCGAGCATCGCGAAGACGAGGGCCGAGGCCGACGCATTCAGTTTCCGGGTGATCTTCATGATTTCCTCCTTTGGGGCCGCTGCTCCGGTCTTCCGGATTGACGAGGCGGCCTGATGGCTGGGAAAATAGCGCTCCGGCCGTTCGCTGACAAAGGGAGTTCGGTGGGCGGCAGGCCCGGCCCGGACGAAATGGGAGAAAGATCGACAAAAATGTCACACGAGATTCCCCTTTTGGCACAAGGTCCGCCCCCGGAGGTTCGCCTGCGGAGCGAATGGCGGGCTGGCGACGCGGAACGGGTGGTGGAACTCCACCGGCGCGGCTACGCGCCCGAAGGCGCGCGGTTTCAGAACGGGTTCGCCGATTATGTCCGCCAGACCGTCGACGCCGCCTGTCTCGACGCCCCCGGTCATGCCAGCCGTGTCTGGTTTGCCGAACGCGGCAATCAGGCCCTCGGCTGCGCGGCGATGATCGACCGGGGCGGGCGCGGCCAGCTGCGCTGGGTGG
>JBGTKN010000005.1:0-2797 GCA_041744615.1 Hyphomonas sp.
AGCGCATAGCCGATTCCGGCGAGCGTGGAGACGAGGAGGCCTGCAAGGCCGGTGCGGGCGCTTGAGGCAATCGCAGAGATGACGTGCAACGGCGCGAAGGACCTTGCCGCGCGCAGACGCAGCTTTTCGGCGACCATATCCGGCAGGAATTCCTCCGGGGCGCCGAGCCGTGCCAAGGCGGCGTCGGCCCGGCCTTCTTCGGACAGAAGATCAAGTGCATGCAATTCGAGTTCCTGGCGCACTTCGTTCGCGTCCGCGTCCGGCAACGGCGCCAGGAGGCGTTCGACCTTGGCGAAATAGGCGCCGAAGGTTGCCCGCGCGGCCGGATCGGCAAGATCAGTCCATCTCGTCATGACAGCAGTTTCCCGAGGTTGACGCTCATCTGGCTCCACTGCGCGCTTGCCTTCGAGAGCACGGCCCGCCCCTCTTTGGTAAGGGAATACGTCTTTCGGGCAGGCCCGCTCTCCGGAATCGTCCATTCGGCGACAGCGAGTCCGTCGCGCTCCAGCCCGTTGAGCAGCGGATAGAGGGTTCCTTCCGGCGTGGCGGCGCCCAGCACATCGCGCAGGGCAACGGCGAGGCCATACCCATGCGACGGCGCCTTTCCCAGCACGGCGAGAATCGCAAGGGGCAGCGCGCTCTTGCGCCAGCGTTTCTCGAGGTCTTTGAGCGTATCGTCAGACATAAAACGACACATACATCGGTTTTCGAGGTATGTAAATTGTATTCTGACGATTGGCTGGAACCCAGGTGATCCATACCAGCGTGGCGGTATTCCGAGGGTTTCAGGATTGGTTAGGGCGGGGGATGGTCGCAGAGAACCCAACGGAGTTCGCCTGATGATCCCGACGCAAATGTGCACCGGCTGGCTCGGCCCGCCCGGCAGGGTCAGGGCGGTCCTGTTCGCAGTGGCCCTGCCGGTATCGATGGCGGTCTGCGCAAATCAAACAGCGATGGCACTGCCGGAGGCGAGCTGTCCTGACAGGTCAGCGGCAAATACTGATGCCACTCCGGTCGATTGCGCCGAAGTCGCCACCATTGCAAACGCGGCGATGCTGCAGGCGCTCGATGAGCTTTCCGCGCACGGCCTAGACCCCGCCTCCTATACCACCGACGGTGCCGGCGCGCGGGAGGCCTGGCTGCTGGCGGCAACTCATCTTCGCCGCGGCGTTCTTGATCCGAAAACGCTGGCGCCGCGCCAAGAGGCAGACATGGCGCTTGCCGCAACCCTCGAAGCATTGCCGCCGGAACCGGGCGCTGCAGCGTATCGCGCCGCCCTGGAAGCGCTTGCGCCCGCCTCGCCCCTGTACTCAGCATTGAAGGCGGAACTAGAGCGGCAGAAAGGCGCGCTAGCTGGCGCGAGGGATCCAGCGTCCCTAGCCGACGCACACGCGCGCATCGCCAGCTTGCAAGCAAGTCTTGAGCGGCTCCGCTGGCTGCCGCGTGAAACCACTCTGCGGCAGATTTATGCCAATATCCCCACCTTCGAAGTCATCGCCTACTCCGGCGAAACAGAAGTTTCGCGCCATGCGGCGATTTTCGGCGAAATGAAACGTCAAACGCCGGAGTTTTCGGATTCCATCGAGTATCTGGAATTTAGTCCCTGGTGGAATGTTCCGGCCAGTATGGCCCGCAACGACAAGCTGCCCCAGTTCCAGAGCGACCCGGGCGCAATCGCCAGGCTCGGCTACCGGATTCTCGATTCTGCGGGCAAGGCGGTAGATGCGGCAAACATCGACTGGGCCGCCGTGTCGGCTTCCGCCTTCCCCTACCGCATCCGGCAGGCCCCGGGACCCGCCAATGCACTCGGTCGGGTAAAGTTCATGTTCCCCAACCGGTATAGCGTCTATTTGCACGATACACCGGACGCCGGCCTTTTCTCACACGCACAACGTACGTTTTCTGCAGGTTGTATCCGGGTGCAGGACGCGCTTGAGCTTGCCGAATGGGTGCTGGAAGACACACCCGACTGGGACCGGACGCAGATCGATTCCGCGGCCGCCTCCCGGACGGAGATCCGCGCAACGCTCGCGGCGCCGATGTCCATCCATATCGTCTATCTGACAGCGTTTCCGGCGGCCAATGGCAGCATTTCCTACGCCCAGGACGTCTATGGACGGGACGCCGATATCTTTCCTGCCCTGGCCAGCTATACACAGGATTTCGCGGCAGACTCTGTTTCCGGCGAGGGCCATGACGCGGCACCGGAGAACGCCCGCCGCTGATCCGCGGGGCAGAGATGCTCAAGGGCAATATCTCTTCGAATATGATCCGAATGCGGAATAGTGGGTGTGCGCAAATCTTCGCGGAGTGGTCCGTCTTGGCCATTCTGCCTCGATCACTGCTGCACCGAACAACAGGCCCGCTCAATCTGAGCGGGCCTGGACTTGTCCGTGTGTCTGCGCCTGAGGGAAACCTGCAGGTAACAGGAAAGACGCGCTTACTGGCCTTTGCGTTCCTTCACGCCTTCTTCGTCGGCTTGGGCGCGATCTGCCGGGGTGAACTCGACCGCCGGAGCGGCGCCCTTGCCATAAGCGCGGGCTTTCTGGGCGAGGTTGTCCATCGATTCCTGCATCCTGCCCTGGCCGACGGCCATCGTTTTGGAAGACGACATGCCGACCAATTCTGCATCCGAGAAGCTGGCGAATTCGGCGCCGAGGAAGACGACTTCCCAGCCCTTCGCGCGGGCCCGGTCGAGCGCGGCCTTGGCACCCTGGTTGGTGAGCTCCTTCGAAGCGTTCTCGAGCCCGTCCGTCATGATCACGATCACCGCTTTTTCCGGAGCGTCCGCTTCGGC
>JBGTKN010000006.1:0-9704 GCA_041744615.1 Hyphomonas sp.
GGGCCTTGCTTCGCGCTTGCCATAAAGCGTCATTGTATCATTGGGCCCGAGGCTGGAAGGGCTGACAAGTCCCGCTTCGCCGATCAGGTTGATCATCTCGGCATCGAACAGCCGGTGCGTATCGCCCAGCGGCCAGCCGGCGACGCAGCGGATATGCTGTTCGAACTGGCCGGTCTGGCAGGCCTCCGGTGTCCAGTGGCCGGAATTATGGACGCGCGGCGCAAACTCGTTGGCGAGCAGGGTGCCATCGGGCAGCACGAAGAATTCCAGCGCCAGCACGCCGACATGGTCCAGCGCCTCGGCCAGCGTCACCGCCTTGGCGCGCGCCTCGTCCTCGATGGCTTTCGGCAGGCCGGACGGCACCGAGGAGACCGACAGGATACCGTCATTGTGCAGGTTGCGCGGCGGCGCCCAGGTGCGCGTCTCGCCGTCCGGCGCGCGGGCAACGATGACGGAAATCTCGCACTGGAAGGCAATCGCAGCTTCGAGGATTGCGGGCGCGCCGCCGATCCGTTGCCAGGCCGCTTCCGCTTCACCGGGCGATCGGATCCAGGCCTGTCCCTTGCCGTCATAGCCTTCGCGTCGCGTCTTCAGAACGCCCTTGCCGCCGAGGGTTTCGAGCGCGCTGGTGATGTCGCCCGGCCCGTCCACTGGCTCGAAGGGCGCGGTGGCGATGCCCTGTGCGTTCAGGAAGGTCTTCTCTGTATATCTGTCCTGCGAAACGGTCAGCGAGGCGGCCCGCGGACGCACCGGCGTGCCGGCAGCTTCCACCGTCTCGATCGTCAGTACCGGGACATTCTCGAACTCCAGCGTGACCGCGTCGCAGGCCCTGGCAAATTCCGTAAGTGCGTCGGTATCGTCCCAGGCGGCAGACCAGGCGCCCGCCGCGACACGTCCCGCCGGCGGATCGTCCTCCGGCGAATAGATCAGCATGTCGAAGCCGAGCTGCGATCCGGCGCTCGACAGCATCCGGCCGAGCTGACCGCCGCCGAGAATGCCGATGGTCGCGCCGGGCCGAAGCGGCGTCATCCCTCGGGGGCCTCTTTCACGCCGGCGGTCTGAGCCGCACGGAAGGCGTCCAGTTTGGCGGCGACGCCTGAGTCCCCCAGCGCGATGATCGAGGCCGCCATAATGCCGGCATTGGCTGCGCCCGCTTCGCCGATGGCGAGCGTTCCGACGGGCACGCCCTTCGGCATCTGCACGATCGAAAGCAGGCTATCGAGACCTTTGAGCGACTTGGACTGCACCGGCACGCCCAGCACGGGCAGGGGCGTCATCGCCGCCGCCATGCCTGGCAGATGCGCCGCGCCGCCGGCGCCGGCGATGATCACCCTGATTCCGCGCCCCTTCGCCGATTTCGCATACTCGACGAGGCGTTCCGGTGTGCGGTGGGCCGACACGATCTTCGCTTCATAGGCCACGCCCAGCGTCTCCAGCATCCGCGCGGCTTCCTGCATGACCGGCCAGTCGGACTGGCTGCCCATGATGATGCCCACTACCGGGGTCGTGCCCGCTGCCATTGCCCCGCCTCGCTGCCGGAAAGCGCGCACAATAGGAGCGCCGGGGCCGGGGTCAACCGTTCGAGTGCCAACCTTTCCGGTGCGCCGCGTTCGCGTGTCAGGCGAAATGCGTCCGGGTCTCCCCCTGCGCGCGTTTCGGGAGTATCCTGACGCCATGGCAAAAGACTTCCCGCCTTTCGATTCGGCTGAACTGCGCACCCTTCTCGACGCGCTCGGGCTGGATCTGACGCAGCTCGACCGGCGCACCCGCGCCGCAATCGAGGCACTAAGTGAGGAAGTGCTTGCCCTGCGCGACGAGTCTGCCACCCTCAAGGCGGCGCTTGCCGACGCCGAACTACTGGCCGACAATGACGCCCTCCTGCCGATCTTCAACCGCCGCGCTTTCGAGCGCGAGGTGCGCCGCGAGATCGCCCTCTCCGGGCGGTTCCAGACGCCCTTGTCTCTGATCTTCGTTGATCTCGACAATTTCAAGCTGGTCAACGACATCTACGGTCATGCCGCCGGTGACGTCGTGCTGCTCAAGATCGCCGACATCCTGCAGGAACGCACCCGCGAAACTGATATCGTCGGCCGCCTCGGCGGGGACGAATTCGGGGTTGTGCTTGCCCATGCCACCTATGACGACACCCAGCGCAAGGCGATCCAGCTCGCCAACGCCATCGATGCGCTGGACGTTCGCGACGAGGCCAATCCGTCGGCGCCGGTCGTGCGGGTGGGTGCCTCCTGCGGCGTTGTCGAATGGCGTAGCGGCCAGAGCGCGGCGGCCCTCATCGCGCGGGCCGATCAGGCGATGTTCCTCGAAAAATCCCGCCGCAAGGCCGCCGGCCGGGCCGTGCGCTGATCAAATAACTGACAGTTAACAAATACCGGGCCGGTCTTGCATGACTCCGGGCCCCGCTTGTGGCATGTTGGTGAAACGGCCCCATAAGTGCCGTGCTGACAAACAGGAGACTGCCCATGTCGCTCGATGGTCGGATCAGTGAGCTCGCCGCAAAGCATCGCCACCTGGACGAACAGATATCCGCCGAACAGAAGCGCCCTTCCAGCGATGATCTGACGGTCAAGGATTTGAAGCGACGGAAACTGAGGGTTAAGGAGCAGCTGCGACAGTTGAAAGCCAGCTGACGCAATCCGCCTTGGCCCGCTTCTTGCGGACTGGCCAGGACACATGATGTGGCCTCAGCTGTCCGGAGACATGGGCTTATGACACCATACACGATCCTGCGCGCCGCGCCGCCTAGCCGCGTGCCTGGCCATGGGTGAGCCTGTCACCCTGGTCCTTGGGCTCGGCCGGGAAGTCGGCAACGCGGTCGCCCGCACTTTTCAGGAAGACGGCCATCGCATCCTGGTGGCCGATCCGTCCGAGGAACGCCTTGAATCGGCCCGCGACGCGCTCGAAGACGGCGCCGCGACCTATCACGGCGAACTGCATTCCCGCCTCGGCCTGCGCAATGCGATTACCGCCGCGCTCGAAGCCTACGGCCGGATCGACAATGCCGTGATCATTCCCGAAATCGAGGAAGGCGATCACCTGCTCGATTTTGCCCAGGAGAAGTTCGAAAAGGCGCTCGCCCGTTCGGCTCGCGGTGCGGCGCTGGCGCTGCGTGTGCTGTCCGAACGCCTGCTCGAACAGGAAGACCTGCCGCAGGCCGGCGTCCAGCGAATCCCCCAGAAGGGCACGATCACCTTCTTGCTCGGCTACGCCGCCATAGCCTCGATGCCCGGCCGCTTCACTGAAAGCGTCGGCCAGCATGCAATCCTTGGCGTCATGAAAGCCGGCGCGCTGGAACTTGCCGAGCACGCGATCCGCGTTAACGCCGTCATCGCCATCCGCCCGCGGGAGGAGCGTTCCGAATCCTGGACCGCCCGCCGAGTGCCGCTCGGCCGCGCCGCAAAGTCCGACGAGATCGCCGAAGCCGTCCGCTATATCGCCTCGCCGCAAGCCGCCTACCTGACCGGCCAGAGCCTCGTCCTCGACGGCGGGCGCTCGACCTTGTCAGGCATGCTGGATTAGGCCGGCGACAACGCCGATACGCCACCCCGGGTGTAGGAAGCCTTGAAGCTGGCAGCCGTCTCGGCGGTATAGTCCGGCGCATAGATCGTCGACACCTTGCGGAATGTCGCCTGCACATCTTCGGGTGTCAGCGTCACCAGCGTGTAGCCATGACCAAACGGATCCTGCCAGATGATCTCGTCATTGACCTCGGCGATCTGCCGGCCAAGGTCCGGCATCGCCTTCACATAGGCGCCCATGCCGGGCGAGCTGATTGAGGTGCAGCCGAACTCGACTCCTCGCCGTGCGCCGCCCGCGTCGAACAGCTCGTTCGCATACGCCGTGTGCGTGTCGCCTGCCAGCGTCACCAGCGAGGCGCCAGCCTCTGCAACACTAGCATACAACCGCTCTCGCGCCGCCGGATAACCGTCCCAGGCATCGAGGTTCCAGGGTAGACCCAGCGCCGTGAAGGGCAGGAAGGCGAGCACTTCCGGCCGATCCTGCGCGGCTACCTGTTCCTGTGTCATCACCTTGGTGAAATCCGGCAGCTTCGTGCGCGCCATGATCACCTGGTTTGCCAGCACTTGCCAGGCCGCGCCGGACTGGACGGAGGCGGTGAGTTCCGCCGCAAGCCAGGCTTCCTGCTCGGCGCCCAGCATGGTGCGCGCCGGTTCGGCGGCGGCCTCCAGCGTCGCCATAACGCGCGCGCCGATTTCTTCCTGTGTCGCGGCGCCTGCCAGTGCCGAAGCCCAGTCGAGCGGCTCGGAACGCCCGGTAAGGCGCGATTCCAGAGCGTGTACGGTCGCCACATTGCCGAAGCGGAAGGTGCGCCACACGGCAGATGTTATCTCGCCCGGTTTTGGCTCGCGGATCGGCATCCATTCGAAATAGGCCTGCAGCGCGTGCATCTTGCGCACGCTCCACTCGCCTTCCGTCGCCGGATCATGGTTCTCGGCGCCGGTCCGGTAGGAATCATTGGCACTTTCATGATCGTCCCATGTGCAGATCCAGGGTGCAGCGGCATGCGCGGCCTGCAACGCCGGATCGGACTTGTACTGCGCATGGCGGCGGCGATAATCCGGCAGAGAGATGATCTCCGTCGGCGGGTCGTGCGGCCGGCCAAGCTGCTCGGCAACATCACCGCCATAACCGTCGGTGCCATACTCGTAGATGTAGTCGCCCAGGTGCACGATGGCGTCGAGGTCCGCTTCCTTGGACAGTTCACTATATGCCGTGAACAGACCGAACTGGTAGTTCGAGCACGACACCACGCCCAGCTTCACCGGCGCTGTGCCATCGGCCGCCGTCGTCCGCGTGCGTCCTTCCGGCGAGATCACATCCCCGTCCGCTGCTTTGGCGCGGAAAAGGAAAGTGTATTCCGTGGCCGGCTTCAGCCCGGTCGCGTCGGCCTTGACCGTATAGTCGCGTGCCTCTGACGTCACCACTTCGCCGCTCGCAGACGGGACCGAGGCGCCTGCTTCCGTGACTTCCCAGGTTACCGTCACCGGCCCGCTGCCCGCCAGCGGTGTCACCCGGGTCCACACGATCACACTGCCGGGCAAGGGGTCGCCGGAGGCCACACCGTGCAGGAAGGCCAGTTCCCCCTGAAATCCGGCCGCCACTTTCGGCGCTGTCTGGCAGGCCGCAAGGCCGATCGTACCCAGGGCTGCGCCGCCCAGAAGCCCGCGCCGTGTAACCTGTGTCATGCCGAATCTCCCCGCTTTGCGCGCCTTATGGCGCCGTCATGTGAAGCCAGCATGACGCAGGCCGCATCCCTCGTCTATAAGCCCGCCATGAGCCGGATCGAAATCACTGCCGCACCCGATGACGCAGGCCAGCGCCTCGATGCCTTCCTCGCTGCCAAGGCGGGTGAGATTTCGCGCACCCGCGCCAAGGCGCTGATCGAGGAAGGCGCCGTCACCGTCGACGGCCGCCCCGAGGCCAGCCCCCGCGCCGCCATAAAGGCCGGCAGCGTTTACATCATCGCCTTGCCCGCCCCGGTGGCGGCCGAACCGCAGGCGGAGGACATCCAGCTCGATATCCTGTTCGAGGACGCCCACCTGATCGTCCTCAACAAGGCCGCCGGCATGGCCGTCCACCCGGCGCCCGGCAGCGAGGACGCCACCCTCGTCAATGCGCTGCTGCATCACTGCAAAGGCCAGCTCTCCGGCATCGGCGGGGTCGAGCGTCCCGGCATCGTCCACCGCCTCGATAAACTGACCAGCGGCGTGATGGTCGCCGCCAAGACGGAAGCCGCCCATACCGGCCTCGCCGCCCTGTTCGAGCGTCACGACATCGAGCGCATGTATCTCGCTGTCACGCGCGGCGCCCCGCGCCCGCTCGTCGGTACGGTGGACGCCGCGATTGCGCGCTCCCAGACCGACCGCAAGAAAATGTCCGTACACAGAAATCCGGACAGCCCTGCGGCTCGCCGCGCGGTAACGCACTACAAGGTGATCGAAACCTTCGGCACGCGGGACAAGCATACTCACGCGCCCGCCGCAGCGTTGATCGAATGCCGCCTCGAAACCGGCCGCACCCATCAGATCCGCGTGCACATGGCGCATATCGGCGCACCGATCCTCGGCGATCCCGTCTATGGCCGCCAGATGCGCCTGACGGCCCTCGGCTCAGGCACCGGACACGACGCCGCCATCGCCGCTGCAAAGGCCATGGACCGCCAGGCCCTGCACGCCGCCGTCCTCGGCTTCGTCCACCCGGTCACCGGCAAGACCCTGCACCTAGAGGCGCCAGCACCGGACGATATGGCCGGATTGATTGCCGCGTTGAAGCGGCTGTCAACGGAGTAATCGCGCCAAACAATTCTGCCCATCCTTCGACTGCGCCCAGAATGGATCGCTTCGAGGGCTCTCTGTGAAGGCTACCGCCCGCCGCTGGCTGCCGCACCCGTCGAGGCAGTCACCAGCGGCTCAAAGCGCAGCGTGCGCGCCTGCAGGGTCAGTTTGCCGACCTTGTCGGTGTCCGCAACGATCCGCACGGGCACATAGGCGCCGTTTTCCAGCGGCGCGAGATACATCCGAAGCGGGCCGGAAATGCCAGTCAGGGTGTCATTGTTCGACTCGCCTTTCTTGTAGCCGGCAATCTTGTCCATCGTCACATGGCACTCGATCGCCTGGCCGCTCCAGGCAGGGCTTTTTACCTTCACCGTATTGGCGTTGCCCCGCTTCAAGTGAAGGTAGGTCAGCTGGCGCCCGTCGAACACCTTGATCGGCCCCCCGCACGGGTCGGCGCCCCTGGCGCGCGGCTCCAGAGCGAAAGTGATGAGCGCGGTCAGCGGGTCATTGGCGAGAATCGCCTGCTCGGCCGTCGCGGCCGGGTCGCCGAGATTGCCGAATTTCGGCTTAGCGGTCATTGAGAAGCCGGTTTCGGTCATGTCGAGTTCGACCCGGCGGTTCTTTTTGCCGTCATTGTTCTGTGAGACGTATTTCGTAGTCTTGAGGCCGGTCGCGCTGGTCTTGCCGGCGGCGGTCAGGTTCATGTCGTAATTGACGAATACATCGGCGAGGCCCGTCGTGCGCACGCGCGACTTGATGGCGTAGGAATCGGGCTTCATGTCCACGGTGAAGCTGGCACGGCCCGTAGCGGGAATGATGAACACCATCGCGCGGGCATCCAGTTCATACACCATGCGCGTCGGCGCGCCGGTCTTTATGCTGGCCAGCACGGCGGGAGAACTGGCGGCAGGCCCGGACTGGGCAGCGGATGCGCCGAGGAAGGCGAGCGAGGCCGCGGCGGCGAGGAGGAGGCTGCGCTTCATCAGGTTCGGTCGTCCTTTGCGGTCATGCGGGCAGGGATTGCCCACCTTCTAGATCGCCCCTTCCCAACGAGGCCTGAACAGCCCTGCCGTATACATGCCTTATTCGGCCCGGCCCGGCCACTGACATAAGATGACACGCCGTGACAGTCAGCCCGTCTCCTGCAGCCGTTTTGCCTGAATCGCCCCGGTTGACAGGAGGCGCTCCCAGCCTGTAGGAGCGCGCGTTCAGATCATATACAGCCCCTTTTCCCCGGAGCGAGGCCATGTCCCGCGAATGTGAACTTACTGGCACGAAGCCGATGGTCGGCCATATCGTCAGCCACTCCCAGATCAAGACCAAGCGCCGCTATCTGCCGAATCTCGTGCAGGTTACGCTGCACTCGGAAGTGCTGGACCAGAATTTTCGCTTGCGCATCGCGGCGAAAGCCCTGCGCACGGTTGACAAGCTCGGCGGCCTCGACGCCTTCCTCGCCAAGGCGAAGGATGACGCGCTGTCCACCAAAGCGCTGAAAATCAAGCGCGACATCGAGAAAAAAGCCGTCGCCGCCTAGGCGTCGGCGCTCTGGATTCCCGGAACGCCGGACCCCAACGGTCCGGCGTTTTGCGTTCTGGTGCCCGGTTTGCCGCGTTTCGGAAAGCATGCGAGTGCTGGCCTGTCCAGATTCGGAGCCTTTCATGCGCCTTGCCCTCCTGTCCGCAGCCGCCCTTGCTCTCGCCGCCTGCGCGCCCGCGCTGCCGACGGAAACCGAAGCGACCGAGAAGGTCACCGTCTTCACCAACGGCACGATCTATACCGGCCTGATCGACCCCGCGACCGGCGCCCTCGTCACCGTGGAGGGCATCGTGGTCGGCGCCGATGGGCGTATCCTCGCTACGATCCCCCCGATGTCGGCCGACTGGGGCGAAGACAGCGAGATCAACCTCGTCGATCTGGGCGGCGCCTTCCTCTATCCCGGTTTCACCGATGCCCACGTCCACCTTGCCGGTGTCGGCGAGCGGGAACTGACGCTAAACCTCGAAGGCACCGCTTCGGTCGATGAACTCGTTACCCGCGTCGAAGTCGAACTGGATGGCAAGCCCGAAGGCTCCGTCCTCGTCGGTCGCGGCTGGATCGAGACCGGTTGGCCGGAAGGCCGCATGCCCCTGGCCTCCGATCTCGACCCCGTCAGCGGCACGCACAAGGTCATGCTGATCCGTTCGGACGGCCACGCCCTCGTTGCCAACTCCGCCGCGCTCGCTGCCGCCGGCGTAACGGACCAGACGCCGGACCCCGCCGGCGGAAAGATCGAGCGGGAGGAACAAGGCAAGGCCACCGGCATCCTGATCGACAATGCTATGGCCCTCGTCCAGCCACTGATCGCCGAGCTGGACGACGCGGCCGTCTCCCTCGCCCTCGAAACCGGCGCGAAGCTCTACGCGTCCCGGGGTTGGACCGGCGGCCACAACATGAGCGTGACCGCCCGAGAAGCGCCGCTGATGGCCGCGCTAGACGGGGAGGGGCGCCTCCCGCTGCGCCTCTACAACGCGTTCGACTCCAGCGCTTTCGAGATTGCCCAAACCCGCAGGCACGAAACCGACACGATTACCAACCGCGCCGTCAAACTCTATATGGACGGCGCCCTTGGCAGCCGAGGTGCGCAGCTGCTTGAACCCTACGCCGATCGTCCGGACACGTCCGGTCTCTCCTTGCTCGACGATGACGGCCTGGCCGCCCTGATGGCGCAGGCCAAAGCCGCGAACGTGCAGCTCGCGATCCACGCCATCGGCGACCTCGCCAACCGCCGCATACTCGAAGCGTTCGAAGCGGGCGGTTATGACACGTCGCTGCGCTGGCGCATCGAGCACGCGCAGGTCATCCACCCAGACGATCTCGCCCGCGTCGCCTCTGGCGGTCTGATCGCCTCGATGCAGCCAAGCCACGCCATCGGCGACCTCTTCTTCGCCCCCGCCCGTCTCGGCCTGGACCGCCTGCGCGGCGCGTATGCCTGGGCGACGCTCCTCGACCTCGGCACCGTCATTGCCGGCGGTTCCGATGCTCCCGTCGAAGTCGGCTCGCCCACCATCGAGTTCTACGCCGCTGTTGCCCGCAAGGACCTAAAAGGTTTTTCCGGCGAAGGCTGGCACCCGGAAGAGGCCGTCTCCCGCGCCCGGGCGCTCGCTCTCTTCACCTCCGGCCCCGCCTTCGCCAGCTTCCGCGAAGACGACCTCGGTACCATCGAGCCGGGCAAGCTCGCCGACTTCACGGTCTTCGACCGCGACTTGATGACGGTGCCCGAAGGTGACATCCTGAAGGCCGAGCCGGTCATGACCGTCATAGGCGGCGAGGTCGTCTGGCGCCGCTAGGGCGCCGGGACCCGACATAGATACCGGCCCATGAGGGAGGGAGTATCCATGCATATCATCCTGAAGACCG
>JBGTKN010000007.1:0-3279 GCA_041744615.1 Hyphomonas sp.
CGAAACCGCGCCCGAAGCGCTGCGGCGCCTCGGCGCGCAGCTTACGCTCATCGGCGCCGAGCCGGACGGGGTGAACATCAATGCCGGCGTCGGCTCAACCGCGACCGGCGCGCTGAAAGCCGCCGTGCTCGAAACTGGCGCCGACATCGGCATCGCCCTCGACGGCGACGCTGACCGCCTGATCGTCGTGGACGAAACCGGTGAGGAAGCAGACGGCGACCAGGTGATGGCACTCATCGCGTCCGAGATGCACCGCACGCAGCGCCTGAAAGGTGGCGGCATGGTCGCCACGGTTATGTCCAACATGGGCCTCGATGAATACCTGAAAGCCTCCCGCCTCTCGCTGGCGCGCACGAAAGTCGGCGACCGTTATGTCGGGGAACACATGCGCCAGCACGGCTTCAATCTCGGCGGCGAACAATCCGGCCACATCATCCTTTCGGATGTCTCGACCACCGGCGACGGCCTGCTCGCCGGCCTTCAGGTCCTCGCCGTGCTCGCTGCGCGCGGCGGCAAAGCCTCCACCATGCTGCGTGTGTTCGAACCGGCGCCGCAGAAGCTCGTGAACATCCGCTACACAGGCGCCAACCCTATCGAATCTGATAGGGTCAAGGCCGCGCTCGCCGAAGCGGACGCTCTGCTCGGAAGCCGTGGACGGATGGTCGTGCGCAAATCCGGCACCGAGCCGCTGATCCGCGTGATGGCGGAAGCGCTCGACGCGGAACTCATGCAGCGCGCGCTCGCCCTCGTCGCGGACGCGGTGAAAGCGGAGGCCTGACAGCAGGTAGCCTCTCCCAGCGTCACCGGTTGCATGGCATCCTGAAGGCACTATTCGTCGGGCCACAAAACGAGCACCGATACCGGAGGAGACACATCATGGCCGAGGGACAAAACCTTCCCGCATTCCGCCCCCTGCCACAGAAGACGCCCGACGTCTCGATGAGGCGCAAGGATGGCACGTTCTACATCTCCGCCAAACAGCCGCCGGGCGAGCGCCCGAAGACCGTGCCGCACTGCCTCGACGAGCGCGCCGCGCAACATCTGGATCGTCCCTTCCTGCGCGAACGTGATCCGAAGACGGATGAATGGGTGACACTCACCTACGGCGAAGCAAAGACGATCACCGACAGCATCGCGCAGGCCTTTCTCGATCTCGGCGCTGGCCCCGATGCACCCGTCATGCTGCTCTCGGGCAATTCGATCCGCGCCGCGATGGTCATCCTCGCCGCACAGAAGATTGGCGCCCCGGCGGCTCCCATCTCTGTCCCCTATTCGACGATGTCGACAGACTTCGACAAGCTGAAGCATTGCTTCAACACGGTGAAGCCTTCCGTCGTGTTCGCCGAACAACTCGCCCCTTTCCGGAAAGCAATTGCCGCGCTCCCCACTGGCGCGTTCAGGATCGTCAGCGCAGCCCCCGAGGGCGACAACGCAGTGATCTCATATGACGCGCTCTGTGCCACTGCGCCCACGCCTGCTGTCGCTGCCGCCATGGCGAAGCTCAACGATGCCAGCATCGCGAAATACCTCTTCACCTCCGGCTCGACCGGTATGCCTAAACCGGTGCCGACGACGCAGGGCGCGATGTGTTCGATGATAGGCGGTCAGGAAGGTCTGAAGGATACCAGCCGCGACCCCGAGCACGATCCGGACCGCGTCGACAGCTTCCTCGACTGGCTGCCCTGGAATCATATCTCCGGCTCCAACGTCAACTTCAACGGCGCGCTCTGGAACGGCTCCACCTTCTGGATCGATGGCGGCAAGCCGACGCCCGCCCTCTTCCACGAAACCATCCGCAACATCCGCGAGGCCAGTCCTTCCGTGTTTGGAACAGCCCCGATTGCCCTCTCGATGCTCGCCGAAGCGATGGAGCAGGACGACACGCTGCTGAAGGCCTTCTTCAAGAACATGCGTTCCATCGGCTATGGCGGCGCGACCCTGTCGGACGACCTTTACGACCGCCTGCAGGCCCTCTCGATCAAGGCCACCGGCCGCCGCATTCCCATCGTCACCATGTACGGCGCCACTGAAACGCAGGGTATCACCGTGGTGCATTGGGAAGTCGAGCGCGTCGGCCTGATCGGCCTGCCGCTGCCGGGCACGACCCTCAAACTGGTGCCGAACGGCGAGAAGCTGGAAGTCCGCGTCAAGGGCCCGACCGTCATGCCGGGCTATCACAATGACCCGAAGAAGAATGCCGAAGTGTTCGACGAGGAAGGCTTCTACTGCCTCGGCGACGCCGTGAAATTCGTCGACGAGACCGACCCGAACAAGGGCCTGATCTTCGACGGACGCGTCGGTGAAGACTTCAAGCTTTCTTCCGGCACCTGGGTCTCGGTCGGCACGCTGCGCCCCGATTTCGTCGCTGCCTGCTCGCCGCTGATCTTTGACGCCGTGATCTGCGGCCAGGACAAGGATTTCGCCACCGCCCTAGTCTGGCCTTCCCCAGCGACCGCCGAACAATACATCAAGGCGGCCGGCGATCCGGCCAAGGGCTTTGCCGCGCTCGTCGGCGACCTGAGCCGCAAGGCCGCCGCCTTCAACGCGTCCGAACAGGGCTCGTCTCGCCGTATCAAGCGGCTCATGGTGATGACCGAAGCGCCCAGCATCGATGCCGGCGAGATCACGGACAAGGGCTATGTGAACCAGCGCCTCGTCATTTCCCGCCGCGCAAATCTTGTGCAGGCCCTGTATTCAGAGCCGCCTGCACCGGGCGTTATTGCGCTCTGAGGCCGCTTTCACAGGGCCGTAACTGGCCTGGTGCTTGCAACGCCGCCACCCTGCCCTCACATCGCCGGAATTGGCAGGCAGTGGCGCGCACATGACGTTCGATGACGCCTTTCGCAACCTTCGGGGCCGGTTCAGTTTTCCGGAACTGAAGCCGCTTGACCTCAAGCTGCCCGTCGACCGCCTGCGCCGCGAGTTCCTGCGCATGGACTATAGCGCGGAACCGGATGCGCCGGAGCTGGCGGAAGTCCGTCCCCTGATCATCCCGGGCGCCGCCGGCAACATCAAGGCGCGCCTCTACGTGCCCCTCGGCGCCGGCGTACCGCCCGGGCCCGGCATTCTTTTCTTCCATGGCGGCGGCTTCGTCCTCGGGGATCTCGACAGCCATGACATGCTCTGCCGCCGCCTCGCCGAAGGCTCGCGGTGCCGCGTGCTCGCCATCGACTACCGCCTCGCGCCGGAAAACCGCTTCCCCAGCGCGCACGAGGATGCTCTCGCGGCCTGGGCCTGGCTGCAGGAGCGCGGCGCGGCGAAGGCAGGCATCGAGATCGG
>JBGTKN010000008.1:0-3986 GCA_041744615.1 Hyphomonas sp.
GCCATGTCCGGCATCAGCTGGGTCGACGTGACGCCCGAAGGCCGTCTGCGCCGGGTGCAGGGCGATACGTTCGGCCTCGTCACCATGCGGCCGGGCTCCGCGCTCGGCAGCCTGTTCACGGATCATGATTTCCCGCTGCCGCCGCCTGGCCGCGCGGGCCGCAAGCTGGTCGCCGCCGAACTCGTCTCCGGCCAGCGCGTGCGCGTACTTGCCGAGCGCCATGCCAAGGGCTGCCACCTCCTGATGGTCGATGCGCTGGACGAGACGCCGGAACTGCCTTCAAGCGCGATTGCCGTTCTCGAAGCCAAGCTGCAATCGCGCACCGCTTTCTTCGCCTCGCTCGGCCATGACCTGAAGACGCCCTTGAACGCCATCCTCGGCTACGCCGAAGTGATGCAGGCCGAACTCATGGGTCCGATGCCCAAACCGTATGCGGACTATCCGGCCATCATCCACGAGAGCGGCACGGACCTCCTGCTGCTGGTCGACGACATCCTCGACCTTGCCCGTTCCGAAGCCGGCCAACCGCGCCTGGAGCCGGAGCCGGTAGACCTCACGGCGTCGGCTGAGTCGGTGATCCGTCAGCTGACGGGTCAAGCTGACCGGCTAGGCGTGACGCTGAAGCTGAAATCCAATCAGGAAGTCTGGGCCGAGGCGGACGCGCGCGCGGTTCGCCAGATCTGGCAGAACCTCGTCTCGAATGCGATCAAATACTCCGCCAGCGGAAAGTCCGTGACGCTCGAGACACGCCTCGACAATGGCGCCGCCCTTCTCAGCGTCACTGACCGGGGCGCGGGAATCGCCGCCGCCGATCTCGGCCGTCTAACCGAACCCTTCGCGCAGGGCACCGGCGCCAAACCCGGCACCGGGCTCGGCCTTTCCGTCGTTCGCCGCTTCGCCGAACTGCATGGCGGCGCCCTGAAGATCGAGTCGAAGCCCGGCAAGGGCACGCGCGTGCAGGTCACGCTTCCCCGCGCCGCGGAAGCCGATATCGCCCCGATGGAAGAGGCCGCCGAATAAGGCGCCCTGCGCCGCCGCAATTTTCAGTTTCCCGCCCCCTCGAACCGTGCCACCGTCCGGCTTCATTCGAGAGGGGGTTCCCAATGAGACACATTGTTATCGCGGCAGTTGCAGCGCTTGCGCTTACGGGTTGCGGCGCCATCGGCGGCGGTGAGAAGGCGGCCATGGTCAAGGCCTGCACAGACAGCGGCGAATCCGACGCCAACTGTACCTGCATCGCCGACAGTCTCGAGAAGAGCCTGGACGCGCCGACCTTTAAGACCGTCGCAACTGCGATGGCCGCCGGGGATGAAGCCGGCGAGAAGATGATGGAAGAGATGCCCGCCGAGAAGCAGGGCGCCGTGATGGGCGCGCTGATGTCGGCCGGCATGAGCTGCATGATGGGCGGCGTCGAGGGCTGATCCTCGGCCCGCTTGACGCCGCCGCCCATGTCAGGGGAGTCTCGGGCATGGACCGCTTACCTTCCAGATTGTGGATCGAGGCACTGGTCCGGCGGGCACAGCTCTCCGGCGCCAGTGCCTTCATCGTCCAGCATGGCGACGATGACCGAGGTGACGTGCTGATCAAGGTCGCGCGCCTGAACGGCGCGGCCGCCGCCTATCTTCCATCCACGAACCTCGAAGGCGAACGGGTTTTCCTGAACCTTGCGATGCAGGGCGTCGGACCGGACGAGGCGAGCGTCGATGAATACGTACGCCGCGCAAGGTCCCGCGACAGCGATCTCTGGATTGTCGAGATCGAGGACCGCGAAGGCCGCACGTTCCTGACCGAACCGGTCGAGGACTAGGTTTGCGTAAATTGACCCCGGGCCCCGCCTGCGTCTAATCTGCTCCGCAAGTCGGGCAGCGGGGGGACAAAACCATGACGATGGGGACGCGTGGCATCAGCCTGCTGATGGTCTGTGCAGTTGCCGGTGCGCCCGCGCTCGGGGAGACGTGCAACACGCACAAGGCGGAGGTGTTGGAGGCGGGAGCGCGGATGAACGCCGCCGCCGAGACGCTTCGCACGATCCACAACGACTTCCTGCTGGAGCAGAGCTATCTCGTCTGGGCCGAGAATGAAGGCATGGCTTTTGGCTATGACGAGGAGCTCGACGAGATGATCGCAACCACGCGGGACAACATCGCCGCGCTCGATGTGCGCTGGCAGGACGGGCAGCGCGAACTTCAGTCGTCCGACCGGCGGCTGGCCGGCGCCATTGCCTTGCATGAAACGGCATGCGGGCCGCGCAAGCAGACAGATACCTGGCTCGCCGAACTCGGCCTGAACAAGAACCCCTAGTCCGGACCGGCCCGCATCGGCAGCGGAAGAAAGGAGTACGTGATGAAGCTTCGATTAGCGCAGGCTGCAATGGCGGCCTGCATCGTGTACCTCGCCGCGCCCAGCCGGGCGGACGCCTGCGAGACGCATACGGATGAAATCCGGCGGGCCGGGGCCTCCCTGAATGCCGCGCGCTCGCAACTGCTGGGGGCCGAGGACGACTTCAACACGAAGAATGCAGAATACGAAGAGTTCCGCGACGCTCCCATGGCATGGGGCACAAGCCGCTGGGTGGACGACGAACTGCGCCGGATGGCGCTCGAACTCGACCTGTTGGTGAGGGAATGGACCGCCAGGGAGGTCGACGTGCGCGCCGCCGACGAACGGTTGGGCGAAGCGGTCGATGCGCATGAGGCGGCCTGCGGCGTCGAGGCGCAGACGGCTGCCATCCTGTCCGAGCTAGGCCTGTTTCAGAACCCCTAACTATCACGGCTGGTAACCACCTGTTTACCCAACGAACCCCAATTTGCGATTCGCTGGGCTAAAAGGGGTGAGACAGCGATGTTGTTCCTGTTGAACGAATACGTCACCGAGATCGAGGCGCCCGAACTGCGCCTCCTGAAACGCGGCCCGAGTCTCGGCTTCGAGGACGTGCACGCGATGCGCGCCCGCGAAGCGATCGAATTCGCACGCAACCGCCTGCAGGATTGCCTAGACCAGAACATCCGCCCTGCCGAGGCGCTGGTCGCCGACCTGGCCGCCCTCATCATCGCCAAGACAGGCGCCAATGCCGCGCTCTTCCCGGTGCATGAGGGCCGGGTCAGCGAACCGCGCCTCACCATCCTGCCCGAATCCATCCTCGAAGCTGTTCGCGCCCGACTGGCCGAAGGCGCAGCCCCCGACATTCGCCAGATCTGGCCGCGCGCGGCCTGAAGTTCGCAAGCGCGCGTTCAGGTCGCCTGAACGGTTGACGTGCCGCCCGCCGCCCGGTTTCCTGCCCTCATGGAACCCCGTCCGCCAATCCGTGCGCCGCACTTCTTCTGGGACGAGGATGGTCCAGCCACGCTGGGTTCGGCGGAGTTTCTCCTTTCCTTGCTCTGCGATTTCGCCCGCCTCGCGCCGATCTAGAAAGACCGTGCGGGGCGGGATATCGCCGTATCGGTTGAGCGGGAAACCAAACGGGACGCGCTGATATCGCTAGGCGGCGCCCTGAGCGGGCGTATCGAGCTTGCGGTTGCGCCCAGCCTCTGGGTGCGGGCGGATGTCCATCTCGGCGGGGCCTGGTTCGGCCGGGGCTGGATCGAGCGCTGCTATGAAGAATGCGAAATCTGGCCGGATGCTTCTGACGGCATCGTCGGCCCGCTGGTATCCGACGACGCTCCGGGCCGTATATCTAAGCGCGGACACTGGGTGCAGTTCGATACCTCCCAATGGCCGGGATATGAGAGCGCCGAACGGTACATCGGATTTGAAATCCCCGACACCTGAGGCGCTGGATCCGCCGCGCGGCAGCCAGCCCCTTCAATCCATTGATCAAATCGGTTAGGGCCTCCGCCAGAGAAGAGAGCCCGATCCATGTCGCATGTCACCGAAGCCGCCCGGCGGCGCACCTTTGCCATTATCTCGCACCCGGACGCCGGCAAGACAACGCTGACCGAGAACCTGCTGCTCGCCGGCGGCGCCATCCGGGCGGCCGGCGAAGTCGC
>JBGTKN010000009.1:0-3403 GCA_041744615.1 Hyphomonas sp.
GCCACCGCGTCCGGCGTGGGCAGCGTCGTCGGATCCTCGCCCGGCATTGCTTCGGCGCGCATGCCGGTGCGCACGGCGCCGGGGTCGAACAGGTTGACGCGCAGCGCCATCTTCTCGTTCTCATCGGCCCAGGCTTTGACAAGCGCTTCGAGACCCGCCTTGGACGCCTGATACGGCCCCCAGAAGGCGCGCGGACGCGGCACGACGCCGGAAGTCACGAACACCGCGCGAGGCGCCGCCGACTGATGCAACAGTGGACCGAGCGCGCGGATCAGGTGTGCGTTGGCGGTGAGGTTCACCTGGATGGTTTCCTCGAAGCTGCGCGGCCCGGTCGTCTCCAGCGGGCCGAGCGTGCCGAGCAGTCCGGCATTGGCAATGAAGCCGTCGAGATGCCCGAACTTCTCCATCAGCGCCTTGCCCAGCGTCTCGATGCCCTTGGTATCCTTCAGGTCCATCGGCACCAGCAACGCTTCGGAACCGAGGGCGCGGATCTCGTCGTCCAGCTTCTGAAGCGCGCCCTTTGAGCGTGCGACGGCGATCACGAGATCGCCCTGACGGGCAAGCTCCAGCGAAATGGCACGGCCAATGCCGCGTGAGGCGCCGGTGACGAGAATGAGACGAGGCGAGTGGGTCATGGCGCGGCGTGTAGCGCGCGGCCTACACGTCGTCCAGAAGCGAGAGCTGGCGTTCCTTGTCCGCCTGGTCCTGCTGGTAGTCGACCAGCGGGGTAGGGTACTCGCCGGTGAAACAGTGATCCGAGAATTGCGGGATCAT
Organism: Hyphomonas sp.; assembly: GCA_041744615.1. Taxonomy (GTDB): domain Bacteria; phylum Pseudomonadota; class Alphaproteobacteria; order Caulobacterales; family Hyphomonadaceae; genus Hyphomonas. Next base: position 775 of record JBGTKN010000009.1, read on the forward strand.
GTTGTTGCGCAGCGGCTCGCCGATCGCCTTGTAGAGGCCGGGCACCGACAGGAAGCCAAGGCTTTCGACCTTCAGCTCCTTCACCATCTCCTCGTGCGTGTGGTTCGCCGCAAACAGCTCCGACTTTCCGGCCATGTCGATGCCGTAGAAATCCGGGTTGAGTATCGGCGGGCTCGCGGAGCGGAAATGGATTTCGCGCGCGCCCGCCTCGCGCACCATCTGCACGATCTTCTTGGACGTGTTCCCGCGCACGATGGAGTCGTCGACGAGGATCACGCGCTTGCCCTCGAGCGCGGCGCGGTTCGGGCTGTGCTTCTTGGAAATCGCCGTCTGCCGGCCCAGCTGCGTCGGCTGGATGAAGGTGCGCCCCACATAGTGGTTGCGGATAATGCCCATCTGGAACGGGATGCCGGAGTCCTCGGAGAAGCCCAGCGCGGCCGGCACGCCAGAGTCCGGTACCGGCACGATCACGTCGGCGTCGGCGGGCGTCTCCACGGCGAGCTGATGGCCCATACGACGGCGCACTTCGTAGACCGAGCGGCCCTGGATGAAACTGTCGGGCCGCGCGAAGTAGACATATTCGAACGCGCAAGGCGAAGGCGGGCGCGGCGCGAAGGCGCGGAAGCTCTCAAGGCCTTGTTCGGAAATCACGACGACTTCGCCGTTCTCGATCTCGCGCACGAACTCGGCGCCGATGATGTCGAGTGCGCAGGTCTCCGAGGCCAGTACATAGCCTGTACCGAGACGGCCGAGCACCAGCGGGCGCAGGCCGATGGGGTCACGCGCGCCAATCAGTTTCTTGCCGGTGAGGCCGACGAGCGCGTAGCCGCCTTCAATCTGGTGCATCGCGTCGATCAGGCGGTCGACGAAACGTTTCTTGGGGCTGCGCGCCACGAGATGCAGGATCACCTCGGTGTCCATCGTGGACTGGAAGATCGCGCCGTCCTTGACGAGCTGCTGACGCACCTGGCGCGCGTTCGTCAGGTTGCCATTGTGCGCGACCGCGAAGCCGCCGAGGGCAAGATCGGCAAAGATCGGCTGGATGTTGCGCAGCATCGGCCGGCCCTGGGTCGAGTAACGGTTGTGGCCGATGGCGGAGTGGCCGGGCAGGCGCTGGCGCAGGTCGCCGCCGAAATGCTCGCCGACGAGCCCCATGTGGCGTTCGGAGTTGAAACGTTTGCCGTCAAAGCTCACGATCCCGCAGGCTTCCTGTCCTCGGTGCTGCAGCGCGTGCAGGCCGAGGGCCGTCAGCAGGCTCGCTTCCTTGTTCCCGAACACGCCAAAAACGCCGCACTCTTCGCGTGGCTTGTCGTCATCATTGTCGAAATAGGCCATCGGAAGGTCCGACTCGCTTTGGGGGCCAGTGTCGGAGCGGGATATAGTTCGGTTTGTGCGCCAGCGAAAGGGCGGACCTGTCATCGCGGTGCCGCTAGTCCCGGTGTGTCTCAAAGCATCCGCGAGGGCGTCAGCTTCGGGTGGATGACCAACAGGTCAAACAGCCTGTCCGGCGGCACGTTCAGGATATCCGACCCTCGGGGCTCTGCATTGGCGGCGTATCCGTACCAGTCGAGCCCGATCGGGGTGCGGCGCCAGACCTGCGTTATGCTGCTTTCCGGCAGGTTAGCCAGATCAATCCAGGCCGTCTGTGCGCTGGCTTCGGCCAGCAGAGCGTTGAGCGTGCCTGGCCGCGCCGTGCGTTCAATCCGCAGCAGCGGCGTGTCGGGCGGCAGGCCGTCGTCGGTCGGAACCGCGAGGAAGGCCGCCACGGCGAATTCCTGGATCAGGACCGTATAGCCCCGGCCAAGCTTCCGGCGCAGCACCGCGCCGCTCGGTATATAGCCTGCGGTATCGCCCGACGGATTGCCGCCGGCGACATGTGCATTGTGGCCCCAGAACACCGCAGCTTCCTCGCGGGACAAGGCGACCGCATTGTCGGCCATGAACACGTCACGGCGGCTCCAGTACTCCGGCGTGGCTAGGGAAAGGTCACCGTCGGAGGTTTCGTGCTCGAAAGCATTGAGGCCCTGCCAGGCCAGCCGCGCAGCAAAGGCCGGACCGTCCAGCCCGGCGCTGGTCAGTTCGGCCTCCAGCCTCCGGCAGGCCGCTTCGGCCTCCAGACGCTGGGCGGAGGTGATCAGTTTCAGCATCCGGTCTTGCCGCGCGGCCCTTGCCTCTTCGGTCAGGATTGGCGCCAGGGCGACCCCGATCGCATCGGCGGCCCCGGAATCGATCGCGGCCAGTGCCGCCAGCGCATCCGCTGCGTCCTGACTACTGGCTTGGCAATCGACCCCGGCGATCCGCACGCGGCGGTCGCCATTGACCGCGTTCCATCCGCGCAGCCATTCCAGAAGCTCCGCGATCACTTCGGTCTTCAGGATGCGGAACACCGGCGCTTCTTTCACCGCCTCGGCGGCAAGCCGGCCGGTCGGCGCAGCGGAGGCATAGGCGTCCAGCTGGGCGCAGCCGGCGCGGTTGGCTTCAAGCAGGATGAGACGCAGCTCATGGTTCTCGACCATCGACTGGATCAGCAGCGATTTCAAAAGCGCATCCTCGTGCGACCCATGCGTCGCCTCGCCAAGCCCGGCGATCCGCGCGCCCGACAGGCGACGCGCCAGCGCCTTGACCCCCG
>JBGTKN010000010.1:0-2613 GCA_041744615.1 Hyphomonas sp.
CAGGCTGTCGATCACCGGCGCGGCCATGGCGCGCTGCGCGGCGTCGGTGATGCGGGCCGCATTCTCCCGCTCGCTGATCCGGCCGACAGCGATATTGTCGCCGGCTGAGAGGTTGTAGCGCACGAAATCCTGGAAGATGACACCCATCGCGCCGCGCAGATCGTCAGTATCGTACTCGCGCAGGTCGCGCCCATCGAGCAGGATGCGGCCTTCATCCGGATCGTAGAGGCGCGCAAGCAGCTTCACGAGCGTCGTCTTTCCGGCCCCGTTCTCGCCGACGAGGGCGAGGGTCTCGCCGGCCTTGAGTTCGAAACTCAGATGACGGACGGCCCATTTCTCGGCGCCGGGATAGCGGAACCCGACATCCTCGAAGACGAATCCCTGCCGGATAGGATTCGGCAGAGGCGTGGGATTGTCCGGGGAAACGATTTCCGGCTGGACCCGGAAGAAGCCGAACAGGTCGTCGAGATACAAGGCTTGCGCAGCCGTGGACGAAAAACTCGCGAGCAGGCCTTCGAGCAGGGTGCGCAGGCGGCGGAAAGACCCGGCGAGGAAGGTGAGATCACCGATCGTCAGGTCGCCGGTAAGCGTGCGTCCGATGATCCAGGCGTAGGCGGTGTAATAGCCGATCGTGCCGATGGCAGTGAACACGGCGCCCCAGAGCGCGCGGCGGGTCGCGATCCGGCGGTTGGCGCTGAAAAAGCTTTCGGAGAGTTCGCGGTAGCGCTTGATGAGGAAGTTGTTGAGGCCGAAGATCTTGACCTCTTTCGCGGTCTCAACACTGGCAGCCGTCTGGCGTACATAATCGAGTTCGCGCCGCTCCGGCGTGCGCTTGTAGTCGAGCGAGTAGGTCTGCTGGTTGAAATAGGTCTCTCCGAGAAAGGCAGGGATCAGGGCGAGAATCAGCAGCACGATCAGCCAGGGATTGTAGATCACGAGGCCCGCGCCGAAGGTCAGAACCGTGACCATGTCCTGCATCTGCGAGAGCAGCTGGCTCATCAGAGTCATGCGGCCGTTGGTCTGGCGCCGGGCCCGGTCAAGCTGGTCCTGGAATTCGGCGTCCTCGAAATCTTCGAGGTCGAGCGTTGCAGCATGTTCCATCAGCCGAACGGAAGATGCCATCGTCAGGCGTTCGGATAGGAGGCTGTCGACCAGCCCGATCACCCTGCCGGCCAGATCTGAAATGATGGCCAGCGCAAATTCGGCCGCTACCAGCCAGATCAGCGTGTTGGCTGCCCCGTCCTGCCACCAGCTGAGCAGGGTGCCCGGCCCGTCGGCGAGGCCTGCAAGGCGAATCACCTCATCGATGATCAGTTTGCCGAACCACAGTGCCGCGACCGGCAACACGGCGCGGATCAGTCGGAGCACGATCGAGATGACCGTGAGCTTCGGGCTCGCCTGCCAGACCATCTTCAGGAAAGGCGGCACATTCCTCAGGGCGGCGAACCGGCCCCGAAGGTTGCGGGGCAGCTTGATGCCGGAGGGTTCGGGCGCATCTGTCATCGCCGGGGAGCCTGACACGGGCCGCCCTCGAGTTGAAGCGGTATTGCGGCGAGCCGCTGCGCTCAGGTCAGGATATCGCTGACCGGCAGCTTGGCTTCACGCCGCGAAATGAAATGCGTCTCGAAGGCGACGACGAGGCAGGCGGCGATGATGATCGCGGCGCCGGCATAGACGCGCCAGCCGGGGATCTCCTGGAAGAAGGTATAGCCGAGCAGGGCCGACCAGATGAGACCGGTGTATTCGAAGGGCGCCAGCGTCTGCGCCTTCGCCTTGGCATAGGCCAGCGTCATCAGCCACCAGATGCCGATGCCGAGGAAGGCCACGCCGATCATCGCGCCCCAGGACTGAGCCTCGGGTGTCCAGCGGCTGAACATCAGCATGAAGGGCAGGAGGAAAAGGGCCGGGAAGACGTTCATGAAGGTCACCAGCGTCAGGCTGTCTTCCTCCTTCGTCCGCAGGCGGAGAAGCACGATGTTGAGGGCGTAGAGCACGGCCGAGATGAGGATCGCGGCAGTGCCGTAGAGGCGGTTGCCATCGACCGGGCCGCCTTGCGTCTCAGCGGTTGCGGCCAGCGCCGCGCCGGCAAAGCCGACGAAGGAGGCGCCGATTGTCACCGGGCTCATCTTCTCGCCGAGAATCACGCGCGCGATGGGCGCGATCATAAGTGCCGCGGTGAAGCCCATGACGACGGCTTCGGCGAGCGCAATCTGCGTGAGCGAGTAGAAGAAGGCGAAGGCGGAGATGACCTGCGCGAGGGAACGCAGGGCGTGGAAGCGGATGGCGGGCAGGCCAGGCACCGGCCGGCGGCTGGCGGCAAACATCGCGACCATGATGACCGAGCCGAGAATGTAGCGCCAGGCGGTCGCGGTCAGCACGCTGGTGCCGCCAAGCATCACGTGTTTCATTACGGCATCGACGCCGCATCCGAAGATGACGCCGAAGCAGACAAGCAGGATAGGATGGGGCAGGCGCATGGCCGGCGTGGATTGGAGCCGCGCGCGGGCGTCGTCAAGCCGCCGAATTGATCCCCAGCCACACGCAATAGACGATGTAGGCCAACAGCATGACGCCGCCTTCCACGCGGCCGATACGCCAGCGCGAGGTGGCGGC
>JBGTKN010000011.1:0-2093 GCA_041744615.1 Hyphomonas sp.
CGGCACCAGCGAGCTGATGTTCGAACAACGCCGCGGGGCGCCCAAGGCTTACTCCGGATACGGAGAACCTGTAGGTGGACGCCGCTACCAGATCGAAGGCGTCAAGCTGACGAGGGGGTCCGAGCGCCGCCGACTGCGCCAGCTGGAACAGCGCGCAGGCGTGGTCGAGACCTACTGGAATCTGTTTTTCGGCGCCGCTGCAACCGGGGTCCAGGACACGGCTTATGAGCCGCCCGCCGTGCGCCGACCGGTGATCGTCGAAGCGGCAAAGCCGGCCTTTGCAGAACGCCGCAATCCGGACCGCGCACTGCCGGACGACGGCCCCGTGATCACCCGCCGCCGGTCCAGCGACTGGCGCAGCGAGGATGCGACACCCACCGCCGACCGGATCCGGGCCCGGATGCTGGAAACCGAAGAAGCGATCGAGGAAGACGACGAGGACCTCCTGCTTGAGCAAGAGAGCGAGGACGATCTGGACGAGGCGGCCGAGTTCGACGCCGAGGAGGACGAGGCTGACGAGATCCTGCTCGAGGATGATAAATCGGACGAATACGACGCGGACGCCGAAGACGACGAGATCGACGATTATGAAGCGTTCGACGACGACCAACCGGAAGGTGACGACAAGCCCCCGGCGACCGACGATGAACCGGTCCGCATCCGCCAGCGCTACGCGCGCCGTTGATCCGTCCACGTACCAAAAGGCGGCCGTTGCTGACGGAGGGGCCACTTTTTTGTGCGATCAGTCCACCCGCCGGTAGCGGGAGGACTGGGCGCGGACCATGGCGCGGCCTAGCGGCTCCGGCAGGATGCGGGTCAGCGTGGCCAGCATCTTGTTGGCGCCGCCGGGGACGACCACCGACTGGCCGCGATTGACTGCCTCGATGCCGGCCGCAACGACCGGCGCCGCTTCCATCCACATCCATCGAGGCATCTGTCTGGTCGCCTCGCGCGTGCCGTTCACATCATGAAACTCGCTGAAAGTGAACCCGGGGCAAAGCGCCGTACAATGAATATCCGTATACCCCAGGGCATCGCATTCGGCATTGAGGCTTTCGGAAAACTTTATCAGGCCCGCCTTGACGCTGGCATAGAGTGTATGGCCCGCACTGCCGGCTGCATAGCCGGCTAGCGAGGCGACGTTGATGATGCGGCCATACTTTCGCGCGGCCATACCCGAGAGCAGGCGGTGGGTCAGCTCGACCGGCGCGCTATACAGCACCTGCACGAAGGCGGACTGCTCGTCCCATGTAGTGGAAAAGAACGTGCCTGGCAGGCCGTAACCGGCATTGTTGACGAGCGCGTCGACCGCGAGCCCCTTGTCCTCGAGCGAAGCCACGAGGCGCGCTGGGGCGGCCGGGTCCGCCAGGTCTTCGGCGATGATCGAGACTTCCACACCGTTCCGGCTACGGATGTCTGCTGCCAGCTCCTGCAAACGGTTCTCGCGTCTGGCCGTCAGGACAAGGCTCCATCCGAGGGCGGCATACTGGCGGGCGAACTCTGCCCCGATGCCGGCAGAGGCTCCCGTGATCAGGCAAATTCGGCGATTCATGGTTAAAAACTCACCCCGGATGCGAAAATGTGACCGAAATACAACAAAAGCCGAACTTAAGTGTGGCTTTGGTCTAGCTGACTTGTTGTCCGGGACACCGCTCCCACCTTACGGTTCTGCAGGGGAAACACAACAAATCGCGGGATTTACCCGATTCTCGCGTTCACGGAGCGGACATCATGAAGTTCAAGACCATCCTTCTCGCCGCAGCGGCCACCGCCGCTGTTTCTGCCGGGGCCTCATCTGCCTTGGCACAGGAAGACGTACCCGAAGACTCGGCGCGCAAACTCGAGACCGTCGTCACCATCGGTACCCGCGTCGCAAACCGTTCGGCGCTCGATACAGCGGCGCCGGTTGACGTGGTTTCGGCCGAAGCCATCCAGAATATCGGTGTCGGCGAATTGAACCAGGCGCTCTCGGTGAACCTGCCTTCGCTGAACTTCCCCCGCCCTGCCCTCGCTGACGGCACTGACTCGATCCGCCCCGCCGCGCTGCGCGGGCTTGCGCCCGACCAGACGCTCGTGCTGGTCAACGGCAAGCG
>JBGTKN010000012.1:0-3513 GCA_041744615.1 Hyphomonas sp.
TGGGGCCGCGAGGGCGACGAGGCCGCGGCTTTCGCGGCCGAGGTCAAGGCGATCCAGCGCGTCCGCTCGCGCATCGAGAAGATCTTCGGCACCAGGAAGCGCAGTCACGGACTGCGCCGGATGCGATGGTGTGCCTCGCCAAGGCGACGCTGCAAAGTCCACCTGACCGCAATCGCCCACAATCTTAGGCGCGGCGCCAGCCTCCTCCGGATGGCATGAAGCCGAAGAGGGCTCGCCGCCGGCGGCCGACATACCCCCGGTTTCAGCGCTATCCAAAGGCTTTGGTGGGCTTCACAAGACGCTCAACCCGATGAAGATGAGCCAAAAACATATCCGCGCGCAGGTCTCATTAGACGGGTTGAACTGCTCGCGCAGGTGCAGATGACACGCGAGACGCGCTTCGTCAGCCGACCAGACCACCTATAATAGTACCGCAACGATTACAAACTTTTTGTTAATTATGATAGAATCTGAGATTGATTAGAAGAAGTTTTCGAGGTACGGTAGGATAGGATGGCATTCATTTCGATCATCAACGCTTATGCGCCCGAAAGTGCCCTTGTCTTCGGGGTTTTTCTTGACCTAAGCGACATCGACGGAAACACAGGCAGCCGCGGTGATCAGGATCTCGAGTTCGTCGGGATCCGCAAGATCTCCGGTACCGCCGGCGAAGTGCGGTTCTCCAAAAAAGTGCTTCAAGGCGACACCGGCGGCGACGGACATGCAGAATTCAGAATCGTCCTCACAGACGTCGGCTTCATCCGGGCCGGGGACCTCCTGATATAGGCCAGCTTACTTCAACTTGCTTTTCGAAAGTGTTTTTCGGAGGACGGAAGAATGCGCCTGAGCCAACCAACCAGGTCCTCTCGGAGAGGAGCAGGATTACTTATTGTCGCATCCATGATTGCGAGCTGCGCGACTCCGAACGCCGAGCTGACCACCGACGAACTCGCTCAGATGGACAGCCGTCAAATCTGCATCCGCTATGCAGACGCGAGAAACTCTAGGGAATCTGCCCCGACGATCGATGCCGAGCGCCGGAAACGCGGTTTGTCGTGCTCCAGAGAGTTAGACGCTGTGGTGGGCGACTGTTCATCCATGCAAATCGTATCCTACGGCCCAATGGAGACAGTTCGTGGAGCCGCGAACGTCTACGCGGTCCGAAACAATTCGGCGCAACCTCGGCGTTTCCGCATCTACAACTCTGGGATACAATCCTCGGAATTTACCATAAGATCGAAATTCACGGATGAATTCGCTTTCGGCACCAGCGTTCTGACGTCGGTGATGGGGGAACAGCTATCCGGGAAGAGCACCCCAAAGCTCACTGGCTGCCAGGCTCTTTGACGGAACAGCGGGCCCCTTGGGATCGGCGACACGTTCGGTCGGTTAGGGCACAGTTGTGCCGGACTGCAGGTGGGGTGTTTCGGCAGGGCCCCTGCGAGGAAAACATCTGGCTGACCCGGCTGGCGGGAACGTCGATCTGCCGGGCAAACTCGGTTGGGCTGATCCCGAGCCTCCTAAGCTCGTCTTTCAAGATTGCCCCAGGGATGCGCGGCCTTCAGCATGGCTGTCCCCTTCTTGTGACAGCCGCTTGCCCCTTGCCCCTTGGACGGTGTACGTCAAGCGTTCACCAAAGGGACTCTTGGTTTCATAGCATTCTCGGCTGGACATGCGGATGGCGATGGCGCTTTCGCCTGCAAGCAATCAAGCAATTCCGAGCCATCCCGTGGGTGCGACATTGGTCCGTAAGCCCGTTGTGTTGTCGGGCTGGGGAGTGGAGCCCGCCCGAGTATCAGCGGCGTGTCCGAAAGAATACATGCGAATGTATTGTCCGCTGGGATTCTCTTTGATTCAAGATTCAAGATTCTAAGATTCAGCACGGTATCCCTGCGTTATAACAAAGGGTTGCGATGCCAAAAGTGAAGGATTCGGGGACTCCGGTGAGGAATCCGGGGCGTAAGGTGAAGAGTCCGGGGCATAAAGTGAGGAACCCGGGGCGCTATTGTGAGGTTTCCGGGGAACGCTTCCGGCCCTCCGGGGCCAAATATGAGAAATCCGGGGAGTTTATCCACAGGGTGTCCGGGCCCTTCCCCAACTGTGAAGGGTTCGGGGATTTGCCCCGCTGTTCACTTACGAGCCGTTTTTCAGTTTGCGATTGGAGGCGACGCGGTCGTTCCGCAGTAGGCGGTTCTGGCTGGGGAGCGCATCGTGGACCTGCACATGGTCGACCTGGCCTGTGATGCGCGCGCGGCGGCCGACCTTCGGACGGTGGAGCTCCTGCCATGCCGCGTTCATCTCGTCCTTGTTCTTGTTCCACCAGCCGATGCGCAGGCGGGTGACCTTCTTGCCCGCCTTGATCGGCAGGACGGTGAGGTTGAAGGGTGCAAGCGCGTTGATCTCCGTCAGGGCGGGCTTGAGGACGTGCTTGTTGAGTGCGCCAAAGGCGGGGTACTTGTCGCGCTCGACCCCGATCATCTCGCGGAACTCCGCGAGGCTGACGTCCTGGAAGGTCTTTTTGCCCAGGCCCGCCCACTGCGCCGCGTTCTCGTACAGGCTGACGGCGTATTTGGACGTGAAGGCCATCAGGACCGGCAGCGCGATCTTGCCCCATATCGCGGAGTCCTTGAGGATTTCGACGAGGCGCTTGTCGAAGCTGTAGGTAAGTGCGCCCGCTGGACGGTCGGGATCGTCAAGGTCGTTGCCGCCGAGGAACTGGACGCGGCGGGTGCGTCCGTCCGGCAGGCGCACTGTGAGGATCGTACCCATAAGGGCGATGATGGCCTCTTCGACCATCTCATAGCCCTTGTGGTGATCAGGCTTCAGGTCGTCGATCTCAATGACGTAGTCCCTGCCCTCCTCGACGCCCTGCATGTGCGCGTTGTGCCAGAGGATGGTGATGGCGCGCCGGGCGTTGAGGGTGAGCCCCTGGTGGCCGGTGATCTGAATGAGCTCGGCCGGTTTTACCGCCTGGTCGCGGCGCGGCCGGAGATCGAGAACCCGCAAGGGGTTATGGGACAGGGGTGCGGTGTCCGTCATGGTTACACACTACGCCAGCCCGTTAAACTATGAAAGGATTCTGCCCAACTAATTCACATTTCCCCGAAAACCTCACCTTTGAGCGGGGAAAGCGGCCCTTCTTGATGGGACGCCAGGCCGCAAAATCAGTGGGTTGGAGATACGATCCCCGGTTTTCGGGGCGCTCCCCGGAAACCTCACTTTTAATACGGGAGCATTCAGCGCGGATATTCCCGCTGCAGCAGCGCGACCGCCTGCTCCAGCGTCTCGCCCAGCCCCCAGCCCTGCCGGTCAGCGACAGCGCAGAAGGCCTCGATCGTCTCGGGCCGTGCCTTCAGATTAAACTGCGCATTGCGCCCGGTGCGCCGCCGCCGGGGGGCATTCCCCTCCCCTGCCCTCTCCTCCGGTTCCGGCTGTGGCTCGCGGCTCCTGAAGCCCGCCGCGGCGGCCGCCTTGCGCGTTTCGGCCTTCTCCGGCCGGACGTTGGCGTTGCGC
>JBGTKN010000013.1:0-4117 GCA_041744615.1 Hyphomonas sp.
GCTCCAGCGAGGCGCGGAACTGGACATGCACGCCCTTGGATTCGAGCCATTCGCGGTCGGGGTCCGACCAGCGTGTGCGCGGCAGGGCGGTGCCTACATAGCGCAGGTCCGCGCCGCTTTCGACGAGCAGGCGGGCGACGAGCAGCTCCGAGCCTTCATAGCCAGACAGCGTAATCCGTCCACGGATGGGCTTGGAAGCGAGCGCGCCGGCGATGGCGCCGCCGAACATGTTGCGGGCCGCGTCTATCTTTGAGGCGGGGACATTGGCGGCCTCGCCAATGGCTTTCAGCCAGGCGTCGGTGCCGTCAAGGCCCACCGGGGCGGAGCCGACAATCGGGCGGCCGGCGGCTTCGAACTCGCGGATCGAGGCGGTGTAGAAGGGGTGGACGGCGGCGACGACGGCGCCGTCGAGGGCGGTATAGAGCTCGCGCCATTCGCGGGTCGGCACGACGGCGCCGGCCGCGAGGCCGAGCGGCTCCAGCATGCGGCCAATGATGACGGGATCGGCGGGAAACATTTCACCGAGCAGCGTGACTTTCGGCAGCTGGGCCGTGTCGTTGGCGGCCCGCTGAACGGGGCCCGAGAGCGCTTCCTTGCGGGCATAAGCGAGCATAGCGCCGGCGAGGACATCTTTCGCCTCGGCATGCGTCGGGATGCCAAAGCCGGGCACGTCGATTCCGATGATCCGTACGCCGTTGATTTCATCCGGCAGAAGGCGGAGCGGGACGCCGGAGGCGGTGGGCACGCAGAGATTGGTGATGACGATCGTGTCGTAGAGCGCGGGATCTGCGGTCTTCTCGACCGCTTCCTTGATGTCCTCGAACAACTTGCCGGTGACTAGGGTTTCGGAATTGAAAGGCACATAGCCGACCGAGCGCTTGGCGCCGTAGAAGTGGGATGTGAAGGTCAGGCCGTAGACGCAGCAAGCTGAGCCGGAAAGGATGGTGGCCGTGCGGCGCATGCGCAGGCCGACACGGAGCGAGCCGAAGGCGGGGCACATGCTTTGCGGCTGGTCGTGCGGACCTTGAGGATAATCCTTCGCGTACTGATCAAGCACCTCGCTCTTGCCGGCAGCTTTCGCGGCTTTGAGCATTTCTTCCTTGCCGCCATGGCAGCCGGAGGCCTCGGCGACGGGCGCGTCTGCGGCTTTGAGTTTCGTCATCGGAACGACGACCGCCGTAGCCGGGCGTTCGCGATGCTCAAGGAGGGTGCGCTTGGAAGCCATCGTGGATCAAATCGCCTCGTACACGACTTCAAGGGTACGTTTCTCGGCTTCGGCGATGCCGCACATGTCGGCAACGGTAGCCGGCTCGAGGACGATGTCGCCGCCGGTATCCTTCGACGAGAAGAGGCCGAGGAGACCGTCAGAGGTCAGGGGATTCGGGCGGTTGGGGACCGAGCCGTGGATGTTGGCGGCGAGTTCCGAAAAGAGCGCGCCCCATTCGGAGGCTTCGGTACCGACGATCTGGTAGTTGGCCGACTTGCGGCGGATGTCGTCGTTCGCGGGGATGGTGGCGAGAACCGGAATGCCGACGGCGTTGGCGAAAGCCGCAGCTTCGCCGGTTCCGTCGTCGCGGTTGATGACCATGCCGGCGACGCCGACATTGCCGCCCATCTTGCGGAAATACTCGACTGCCGAGCAGACATTGTTCGCTACGTAGAGCGATTGCAGGTCGTTCGAACCGACGACGATGACCTTCTGGCACATGTCTCGGGCGATCGGCAGGCCGAAGCCGCCGCAGACCACGTCACCCAGGAAATCGAGCAGAACATAGTCGAAATCCCACTCGTGGAAGCCGAGCTTCTCGAGCAGTTCGAAGCCGTGGATGATGCCGCGTCCGCCGCAGCCGCGGCCGACTTCCGGGCCACCGAGTTCCATGGCGAAGACGCCGTAGCGCTTGAAGCAGACATCGCCGATCGCGACTTCCTCGCCGGCAAGTTTTTTCTTGGAGGAGGTCTCGATGATCGTCGGGCAGGCCTTGCCGCCGAAGAGGAGCGAGGTTGTGTCGGATTTCGGATCGCAGCCGATCAGCAGGACCTTCTTGCCCTGCTCGGCCATCATGCAGGAGAGGTTGGCGAGCGTGAAGCTCTTGCCGATGCCGCCCTTGCCGTAGATCGCGATGATCTGTGTGTCTTTCTTGACCGGGCCGGTGGCGACCGGATCGGGTTCCATCGCGGCTTCGTCGCGCAGGGCGCTGGTATAGTCTTCGCTGCCGTGGCGAGGTGTCAGGCGGAGTTCGTCAGACATCAGAGGATTCCCAATCGATGATCATTTTCAGGCAAGCCGGATCGCTGAAGGCCTGGGCGTAAGCGCTGGCAGCCTGGGCAGCCGGCGAAGTGTGCGTGATGAGGCCCGAGAGCGGCAGGCGGCCGGACTGGACGAGGGCCGCAACGGCGGTGAGGTCCGAAGGGCGCCATTCGGCGGCGACGCGCAAGCGCATTTCTTTGCGGAAAGCCAGCGGGAAACTGAACGAGGGACGCACCGAATAGAAACCGGCGAGGCAGATTTCGGCCGAGTGCGCGGCGTGCGGCAGCACCTTGTCGATGATGTTCGCGTCGCCGCTCATGTCGCAGATCGACGTATAGTCGCGGCGCGTGTCTTCTTCCGGAGAGATGACCGGATAGTCGGCCGTGCTGCGGCGGGCGGAGTTGATTTCCCAGACGACCGGATTGCCGCCGAGGGCGATCACTATTCGCGCGGTGAGGCGGCCGAGGACGCCGTAGCCGATGATGAGATCCGGCAGCGCGCCGCCGATGACGGCATGGTGCGCGGTGGCGGCGAGCGCGAGCAGCACCCCTTCCCGCGGCTCTGCAAAGTCGATCCGGTGCGCCTTGTCGGCGGCCACGACGAGGCGCGAAGCGGAGGCGCCGAACAAGCCGTGGGCGCCTTCGAAACAGCGCGCGCCGGGGACAAAGACGAGTTCGCCGACCCGGTGCGGCGCTGCGTCTGACAGGATGATGCGGCCGACGGCTTCATAGCCTGGCACGAGCGGATAGCCCATGCCGGGGAATGGCGGCATCTCGCCGGACCACATCAGACGCTCGGTGCCGGTGCTGATACCGGACCAGAGGACATCGACGACGACATCGTCCGTCTGCGGAGCAGTCAGGGCGAGGGAGCCGACGGTCGCGGAGCGAGTGCCGTCAAATAGGACGGCGGAGGCGCGCAGTTCGAGTTCTTCGCGCGCTGGGGCGCGATGGGCCCTTTTGGCCAGGCCGGGGTGTACCCCCTGCGACTCGATGACGCCCGTTTTCATACATGTCACCTTAGTTTGACAGTTGGATGTGTCAATGTGGATTTACGATAAATGCCCGAAATACGGGCATTCCCCTGAATCCTCAGCACGCAACGATTGCGCTGACGAGCAAGGGCTGCGCGGTCTTCAGCTGGCGGACCTGACGGAATCCCGCATCCTGCAGCAGTTGCTGCAGGTCTGCCGGCCGGCGGGGCACCCCGCGCCCCATCGCCCAGAGGTAAAAGCCGAAATAGGCATCGGCCATCGCTTCGGCGCCCGGAACGCCCGCCATCGGTTCCGCGATCAGGACCTTTCCGCCCGGCGCAAGGGCTTTGCGGGCCGAGGCGAGCAGCTGCCGGACGGGGCCGTCATCATGGTCGTGGACCACGCGGATCAGGGTTATCAGGTCGGCGTCCTGCGGCAGGGGATCGCTCAGCATGTCGCGCGGCTCGATCCGGAAGCGGGGCCAGAGCGGCGTGGCGGAGAGCTTTGCTTCGGCGAGCTTGGCCACGGGCGGCAGGTCGACCAGCACGAGGCTCAGATTGTCATGCGCTGTGCCCGCAGCCGTGAGAAAGGCGCCGAGGCCGCCGCCGACATCCATCACTGTGCGGTGGCGGCGGAAGTCATAGGCCGCGAGGACGTTCTGCGCGATCAAGGTCTGGGTCTCGGCCATCAGGGCCGAATAGGCGGCGGCGTCTGCGTCACTGGCGGAGGCGGTGTAAGCCCAGAAGCGGGACAGCTCGGTCTCCGGCGTGCGGGCGCGCAACAGGGCGAGCGGATCGGCGATGTCGCGGTAGAAGGCCTTATGGTGACGGATCATGGCGAAGACTGCGGGGTTGCCGAGCAGCGCTGCGCCCGCTTCGCCAAGGGAGAAGCGGCCA
>JBGTKN010000014.1:0-6714 GCA_041744615.1 Hyphomonas sp.
GCATTTCTCGCAGAAACCGCTGCCCAAGGCGGCGAGGCCGTAAAGGCGCCCTTCCCGGCGTTTGATCCGACGTGGTTTGCCTCGCAGCTGTTCTGGCTCGCGGTCTTCTTCCTCGGGCTCTACTTCGCCCTCGCGCGCTTCGTACTGCCGAAGCTCAGCGATACGCTGGAGAAACGCGCCAACCGGATCGCGGCTGACCTCGACGAGGCGGCTCGCCTGAACAACCAGTCGGTTGAAGCGCAGAAAGCGCTTGAGCTTCGGCTGGCACAAGCACGGTCCAAGGCTCGCGAGACGGCGGACAAAGCCCGCGAGAAAACCGAAGCCGAACTCGCAACGGAAACTACGCGCGTTGATGCCGACCTTGCCCGCAAGCTCGAAACCGCAGAAGCCCGCATTTCGAAACTGCGTGTCGATGCGATGAAGAATGTCGAGCAGATTGCGATCGAAGCGGCAGAAGCGATGACCGCCCGGCTCGGTGTCAAGGCGTCGAAAGCCGAACTCAAGAAGGCTGTCACGTCGGCTCTGGAGAAACGCGCATGATCCGCTTCGCGCTAGCCTCGTCTGCATTCCTGATTGCGCCGGTAGCCCTTGCGGCCACCGAGGGCGAAGATACGCTGCTGACACCTTTCACGGACACCGTCACGCACCTCGTGATGATTGGTATCCTGATCTTCTTCGCCATAGTCTGGCGGATGGGCGCGTTCAAGGCCGTCTTCGGCGGTCTCGACAACCGCGCCAGCGCGATCAAGTCGGAACTCGAGCAGGCGGCTAACCTCCGCGAGCAAGCGGCTGAAGCCCTCGCTCTCGCGGAGCGCCGCCAGCAGGACGCTGACAAGGAAGCCGAAGCGATCATCGAACAGGCAAAGATCGACGCAAAAGCATTCCTCGACGAAGCGAAGAAGGACCTTGCTGACAAGATCGCCCGCCGCGAAGCGCAAGCCACTGCTCGTATTGCGCGCGCCGAAGCCGAGGCTGCAAGCGAAGTGCGCCGCGCAGCTGCCGATGCTGCAACCGAGGCAGCCCGCCGCGTGATGTCCGATCAGACCGGTGTTGACCAGTTTGAAGCAGCAGCTCGCGAAATCGAACGCGTCCTCAAGTAACGCGCTCGATAGTCCGTAAGCCAACAAAAAAAGCCGCCGGTTACCCGGCGACTTTTTTGTTTTGCAGTGAGGTTCGCTTCAACCCGGTTGGTCAGCAGTGTCGTCAATGATCGGCCCCGGTTCCAGCGGAGGTCGCGTATCATCAATGATCGGGCCGGGCTCCATCACACGCAACATCGAACGCGGCACGGTGCCGGCCGGACACGCCGCCGGCGCCATGCTCGCATTGGCGATGGCCGGCATAGCGCCTGGCACCATGGAAGCAGGCTGAGAGCGGAAGGCCCAGGCGAGAATCAGCATGGCACCAATCGCCAGGCTGACGGCCATCATTGTGCCAAAACCAAGCGCTTCTCCGGCGCGGTTCGCCGAAGCGATCGCGCCATCCGAGGCAAGCGGAACGGCGCCGTTAGTGCGTTGCGGGCTCAGCGTGCTGGGTGGAGGCGGCGCAGAAGTTGTACCACGCAGTGAGGCAGCAGCGAGCGCAGCTGCGCCGATCGCTTCACGTGCAGGCGCCGGCTTGATGCCGAGGTCCTTCTCACGTTTCTTCTTGGCATCCAGCGCCAGTGGATCGTTCGGGTGAGCGGCCAGCCAGTCGAGGCGCTTTTCCTCATCCTGTGCGCCGAGAGCGCTCCAGGCGCGCAGATCGCTGCGCCCCTGGCGGCGGCCGAGCTCGTCGATCAGGTCCGCGAAGGCGGGCGGCGACTTGCGCGAAGTCATGTTGTCGAGCGCAAAGCGCTTGTGCGTACGGAAAGGTTCGTAGGGAATGGTCTTGTCGAGGCTCGCTTCGACCAGTGTACCGGCGCGCGAATGGCCAACGGCGGCGGCGGCGCGCACCCAATCGCTCTTCACGGCATTCGCCGACCAGAGCACCAGCATGGACTGCGAGTTCATCGCATCGCGCGCGTCTTTCGCGTCAAATGTCTCGTCGACTTGTTTCTGATCCAGCCAGACCTTGAATTTCAGGGATCTCAGGCGCCGCGCGATCAGTTTGGCGGTGTCCCGGTCCTCGAGCGCGGACACAAGGAAGACATCATAACTCATGGGGCGTGTACCCTTCTGATACGGTTAACCACGGGAGAATACCCCCGCGGCACGGCCAAGCCAGCCATTTAAGCTGCGAAGCGATTTTTGTGCCTGTTTTTGGGTGTGAAAAGCGGCTAAGGCGCGCCTTCAGCTAATCCGGAGTGCAAGGCGCCATGGGCTTCAAATGTGGAATCGTGGGTCTTCCCAACGTCGGCAAGTCCACCCTCTTCAATGCACTGACCCAGACGGCCGCCGCCCAGGCCGCAAACTATCCGTTCTGCACGATCGAACCGAACGTTGGCGAAGTTGCCGTGCCGGAGCCGCGCCTTGATGCCTTGGCTAAGGTTGCGGGCTCCAAGGAAATCATACCGGCCCGGATGAACTTCGTGGACATTGCCGGCCTCGTCGAAGGCGCCAGCCAGGGCGAAGGTCTCGGCAACAAGTTCCTCGCAAACATCCGCGAGACAGACGCAATCATCTATGTGCTGCGCTGCTTCGACAATGACGACATCACGCATGTGCGTGGCAAGGTCGATCCGGTGGCAGACTTCGAAGTCGTCGAAACTGAGCTGATGCTCGCCGATCTCGACAGCCTCGAGAAGCGCAAGGCCGGCGTCATCAAGAAGGCGAACTCGGGTGACAAGGATGCGAAAGCGCAGGTCTCGCTTATCGATCTGGCTCTGGCCGAACTCAATGCTGGGCGCCCTGCCCGCCATGCAAAGGTGCCTGCAGACGATCAGCGTGCCTGGCAGATGCTGCAGCTCCTGACTTCGAAACCTGTCCTGTTCGTCGCCAATGTCGACGAAACCAGCTCCTCCAACGGTAACGCATACTCTAAACTGGTGGAAGAGCGAGCAAAAATCGAAGGCGCAGGCTGTGTTGTTTTCTCGGCACAAATTGAAAGCGAACTCGCCCTTCTGGACGGTCCGGACCGGGACGAATATCTCGCCTCGCTCGGCCTGACGGAGCCGGGTCTGACGCGTCTCATCCGCGCCGGTTACGAACTACTGGGCCTGCAGACCTACTTTACCGCAGGACCGAAAGAAGCGCGCGCCTGGACCATCAAGAAAGGCTGGACCGCACCCAAGGCCGCCGGGGTCATCCACGGCGATTTCGAAAAAGGCTTCATCCGCGCCGAAACCATCGCCTTCGACGACTATATCGCCTGCGGCGGCGAAGTCGGCGCCAAGGACGCAGGCAAGATGCGCTCTGAAGGCAAGGAATACATCGTCCAGGACGGCGATGTGATGCTGTTCCGCTTCAACGTCTGACGACGGTCAGGGCGCGCCCTGGAAACCGGGTGTATCCTCGACGGGCTTCTTCGTGAGGTCCATGCCAAGCGACAAGACGATCGACGAGGCTATGAAGATGGACGAGTAGGTCCCGATCACGATTCCCCAGATCAGCGCGAAGCTCATGCCGCGCAGCACAGGACCGCCAAGGAAGAAGATCGCCAGAAGCGCGATCAGTGTGGTGCCCGAGGTCAGCAAGGTGCGCGACAGTGTCGAGTTCAACGCAAGGTCGATGACGTCGCGGTCCGGCATCTTTTTGTACTTGCGCTTCTCCTCCCGCACCCGGTCGAACACGACAACCGTGTCGTTCATCGAATAGCCAATGATCGTCAACAGGGCGGCGATTGTCGTCAGGTTGAACTCGAGTTGCAGGAAGGCAAATACGCCAAGCGTGATGATCACGTCATGCGCCAGGGCGGCCACGGCGCCGATGGAGAATTGCCATTCGAACCGGTACCAGATGTAAGCGAGCATCAGCACCAGCGCCACGACCAGCGCGGTAATACCATCCCGAAAAAGTTCCTGTGAAACTTTCGGGCCGACCGAGTCGTTGCGCAGGATCTGCGCATCCGTGATCCCGAGCTTTTCCTTCAGGCTGCGGACGACCAGCTCATTGGTCGCGCCGCTTGCGCGTTCGACTTTCTCTTCGGGTGTCAGCGCCTTGAATTCCTCGTCCAGAAGGGCTTCCGGCGCGTCACCGAACTTTACGACGACGATCTTGCGCGCATCGGTGCCAACGGCGGCGTTTACGTCAGCGCCGAATGGAATGGCGGCGCGCACGCTGCTTTCATTGACGGTGTCGGTCGCATCGAGCTCCATCGCCGTGCCACCGGCGAAGTCGACGCCGAAATTCAGGCCGCGTGTGGCGAGGAAGAAGGCAGAAGCAGTCAGCATGACGATCGAAAAGATGATCCCCGCCATGCGCAGGCTCATGAACTTGAGGTGCGTCTGTTTGGGCCAGAATTTTATCAGCATGATCGCGTCTCTCCGCCCCTAAACCGCAAGCGTCTTCGGCCGGAAGGCCTTGACCCACATCACCGTCAGCCAGCGCGTGACGACGAAAGCCGTGAACACCGATGTGATGATGCCGATGCCGAGCGTCGCGGCGAATCCCTTCACCGGACCGCTGCCAAGAAGATACAGGATCGCCGCGGCAATCAGAGTGGTGATATTGGCGTCGAGGATGGTCGACAGCGCCCGTTCATACCCGGCCTGGATTGCAGTCAGCAAACTGCGGCCGGACTGCTGCTCCTCGCGGATACGTTCAAAGACCAGCACGTTCGCATCGACTGCCATGCCAATGGTAAGGATGATGCCGGCAATGCCCGGCAGGGTCAGCGTCGCGCCGAGTCCGGACAAGCCGCCGAAGATGAGGACGATGTTGGCCGCCAGCGACAGGACCGCAAATATACCGAGCAGGTTATACGCGAGGATCATGAAGACCGCGACGAGCGCAATTCCGATAACGGACGCCTGAACACCCGCATTTATCGAGTCCTGACCGAGCGTGGCGCTGACGGTTCGCTGGTCGAGGAATTGCAGCTTGGCGGGCATCTCGCCGGCGGAGATGATGGCGGCAAGATCCTGCGCCTCATCGATAGTGAAGTCGCCTGTGATGCGCACATTCCCGCCGAAGATCGGCTCGTTGATGTTCGGCGCCGACATGATCACGTCATCGAGCACGATCGCGAAACGCTTGTTGGTATTGATGCGGGTCGTCTCGCCGAATTTGCGCGCGCCGTTCGAGTTCAGGCGGAAATTGATCTGGGGACGGTTGGATTCGTCATTGCCCTGGCTGGCATTGGCGATGTCCGATCCAACGATCTCTGGAATCGAACGCACCAGCAATGGCCCGGTCGTCGGGCCGGACAACAGACGAAATCCCGGCTTTACGACGCCTGCTTCCGCTGCCGCTATCGAAGAGGCGCTGTCGTCAACAATGTTGAAGGTCATGCGCCCGTCGCGACTGAGCAGCGCTTTCAGACGTTCCGGATCGGGCTCACCCGGCGCTTCCAGAACCATCCGCGACGTGCCCGATGGTGTGATCGAAATCTCGGCCACGCCATCCGGATCAACCCGCCGGCGCACGATTGTTTCAGTCTTTGCAAGTGCGTCGGCCATCATCAGGTTTTCTGAGTTTGCCGGCACCGCGATGAGGATCGAATCCGGGCCCGCGCGGGTCACCTCGAACGTCTTGCCGCCAGCAAGCCCGCCTTCGAGCGGACCATTCACACGGTCGATCCGGCTGATCGCTTCGGCAACCGGGAAATTCCCTGCCTCGTCAGCGCGGGTCAGCTTGATCGTCATTGTACGGCCGCTGACTTCGGCAAGGTGTGCAATCGGCGGCGCCGTGTCGGTGCGCGCCAGCGCGGTGCGGACATCGCGCGCAAAGACCTCAAGCCGCCCGCCGAGCACGTCCTGCGAGCGGATTTCCATTTCGAGATACACCCCGCCGCGCAGGTCGAGGCCAAGATTGACGCCATTCTTTGGAACAAAGGCCGGTGCGCCGGACGTGTTCACGACATTCGGCAGCGCCATCATCACGCCCCAGGCGAGCGTCAGCAGAATCAGCGCAACTTTCCAGGGTGGAAACTGAAGCATGGAACTTTCCTCGCAACGCCGGAAACCGGCGTCCTCGCCCTAGTCGTTCGCTGGAACCGGCTCGGCCTTGTTGCGCACTTCAATGACCATAGCCTTGATCACCCTGACCCGCACGTTTTCGGCGAGGTCGAGCGAGATTTCGCCGTCATTTACCTTGTTGACCTTGCCGATCAGGCCGCCGGAGGTGACCACCGTATCGCCGCGCTTGATGGCGGAAATCATCTCGGTGTGTTTCTTGGCGCGCTGTTGCTGCGGGCGGATAAGGAGGAAGTAGAAGATCAGGATCAGCGGCAGGAAGAACAGCAGCTGGGTAATCAGGCTCGGGCCGGCAGCGGCGGGCGTAGCCTGAGCCAGAGCGGGCGCGGCCAACAGGGGGAGCACGAGGCCCGCAATCACCATTTTATCCCGCATGCCCAATTCTCCCTGATTCCAGCCATATGTAAGAAGTTGCCTGCGTATAGCTAGGGGGGGCGGGCTTGGCAAACACCGCCTGCAGGCCTCAGAGCACTGATGCCTTGTCGTCAGTCAGCATCGGAACCTGCTGGAAAAACGGGGTTCGCAGCACCCCGCCGCCCAACGTCACCGAGACAATTGCCCGGTCATTGCCCCGCACCACCGGCGCCGCCAGCCGCCCGCCCTGCGCAAGCTGGCTCAGCAGCAGGTCGGGCACTTCCGTGACCGCGCAGGCCAGCACGATC
>JBGTKN010000015.1:0-2563 GCA_041744615.1 Hyphomonas sp.
CCGCCCCGATGGCGCTCGCCAGGGCCAGACTGACCCCGGCGAGCGCCATCGGCGCAGCAGGCCGCTCACGTGCCAGCAGCGAAGCCGCTCCGAGCAGAACGAGTCCAAGTTGCAGATTGTGATGGTCGATCGCACCAGGCAGGAAGCGGAAATGCCGGTAGAGAATGGCCAAGGCGATGATGCAGGTGAACAGCAGTACGCCGCGCCCGCCCAACGCCCGGGCGCCGGCGACCAGCGCAGCCGTGACTATCAGTACACTGATTAGAGGCCAGAAGGTGATCGCGAGCCCCAGCGCCGCTTCGCGCCCGAGAAAAGGTGAAAACATGGCTGCGATGGCGGCGATCGGAAGGTCCACGAGGCGTGACCAGTGCATCAGCGTGCCGCCTTCGGGGCCGAGACGCGCCTGTCGCAAGTCAAACCAACCCTGCCCCTCTAGCAGCTCGCGCACCTGAACGAGGCGCATCACATCGTCGCCGTCCGGACCTATGGCGCCAAACGAACCACTCAGCAGGCTGACGATCACAAGTGACGTGATCACGGCCCCCGAAAGCAGCAGACCGGCATGGTCTTCGGCAAGGGCGGCGGAGCGGATAGGCGCCGTCATCGGGAAACTGCCCTTCATGCAAGGCTAACTTAACCAGTGCCGGTCTATGACATGAAAACATTCACCAAAGACTGAACGCATGTCATGACTGATACCAGCCGCTACAGCCTTGCCGTCCTGCTACCTTGCTATAACGAGGGGCTGTCGATCGCGTCGGTGGTGATCAGCTTCCGCAAGGTGCTACCCGGCGCGCGCATCTACGTTTACGACAACAACTCTACCGACGATACCGCGCAGCAAGCCTCTCTCGCCGGCGCCACGGTGGTCACCTGCCGGCGTCAGGGCAAGGGCAATGTGGTACGCCAGATGTTCGCCGATATCGAGGCCGACATCTATATCATGGCCGACGGCGACGGGACGTATGACGCGGCCGCCGCGCCGCGCATGATTGATGCGCTGATCGCAGACCGGGCCGACATGGTCGTCGGCACGCGCCGCAACATCACCGAGGACGCCGGCCGCGCAGGCCACGCCTTCGGAAACCAGATGTTCAACCGCGTCTACCAGGCCATGTTCGGCCGTGACTTCACCGATATCTTCTCCGGTTACCGCGTGTTCACGCGCCGATTTGCCAAGAGCTTTCCGGCCCACTCGGCCGGCTTTGAGATCGAGACGGAAATGTCCGTACACGCCTCGACGCTGCGCCTCCCCGTGACCGAGATCGAGTTCGACTATGGCCGCCGTGTAGAGGGCTCGGCGAGCAAGCTATCGACCTTCCGCGACGGGATCCGCATCCTCTCCATGATGGCCATGTTGCTGAAGGAAACGAAACCCTTCGTGTTCTTCAGCTGGATCGCGACGGCCTTGTTTGCGGCATCGACCTTCCTGATGACCCCGATCACGCTCGAATTCATAGCAACCGGATTGGTCGACCGCATACCTACCGTTATGCTGGCGATGACGCTGCTTGTCGGCGCGATGCTGGCGCTCTCGTGCGGCATCATCCTGGACTCTGTGTCGCGCGCGCGTGTCGAGCAGAAGCGCATCTTCTATCTGTCACAGGCGCCGGCACGCGGCGAGCGCACGATGTTCGGCGCGGCGCCGGGCGAAGAGCGTGAGGCTGGCACGCCGGACCTTCCCCGGGAAATGCGCGCATGATTCGATCGCTGCCTCTCCACGTGCTTGCGCTGATGATACTGACGCCGGCGTTGGTGGCGTTCGGACAGGTACTGTTCAAGATGTCCGGCCAAAAGCTGGCGGGATATCCCGGCATTGGCTTTCAGCAACTCGTGCTGGATCCGATATTTATCTCGGCGATGACCCTCTATGCCGGGGCGACAGTTCTCTGGGTCTATGTGCTCAAATCCGTGCCATTGTCTTATGCCTATTCCTTTATGGCAGTGACCTACGTCCTAGTGCCGCTGTTCGCGGTCCTGTGGCTTGGCGAGACGCTGAACGTAAAATACTTTATCGGCCTGGGACTGATCCTCGCCGGGCTCCTTACGCTCTGGTCGTAGCGGGTCAGATTTCCTGGTTGTATGCGCCGACTTCCGGATGCTTACCAAGGCGGGGTTTCACTTCCTTGTGAAAGAGATCCTTCATGTCGGCTTCGCTGGTCATCGATTCGACCACGACGACGAGTTCCGGCTTGTTGGACGAAGCGCGCACAAGCACCCATGAGCCGTCTTCCAGCGTGACCCGGGCGCCATTGACGGTGTTCACGTCGACGACCGTCCGTCCAAGGATGGTCGCCCCGTTCAGCGCCTGATACTCGGCGACCATCTTGTCGATGACGCCGTACTTCACTTCGTCGCCGCAATGCGGCGACATGGTCAGCGACGTATAGGCCACGCCAAGTTCGCCGTTCAGGTCGGCCATCGTCTTGCCGGGGTTGCGGTCCAGCATTTCG
This sequence comes from Hyphomonas sp., assembly GCA_041744615.1. GTDB lineage: Bacteria > Pseudomonadota > Alphaproteobacteria > Caulobacterales > Hyphomonadaceae > Hyphomonas. The sequence goes on from JBGTKN010000015.1 coordinate 2,454, forward strand.
AGAATCGCCTTGGCAGCCGTCAGGCCGCAATCATAGCCGAGGCCGATCGGCGGGCGGAAGAAGAAGTGGCCGGACTTCTCGAAACCGGCGAGAGCGTCGAGCTCGTTGGT
>JBGTKN010000016.1:0-2079 GCA_041744615.1 Hyphomonas sp.
CAGCGGGCGCTTGTTGGTGCCCGTGATCGTGCGGCCGCGGCGGCCGTTGTCGAACAGCGCGTCCACCGATTCCTGCAGCATCCGCTTTTCGTTGCGGATGATGATGTCCGGCGCGCGAAGCTCCATCAGGCGCTTCAGGCGATTGTTCCGGTTGATCACGCGGCGGTAGAGGTCGTTGAGATCCGAGGTCGCGAAGCGCCCGCCATCGAGCGGCACCAGGGGGCGCAGGTCCGGCGGGATGACCGGAACGACCGTGAGGATCATCCACTCGGGCTTGGCTTTCGAACCGAGGAAGGACTCGACTACCTTGAGGCGTTTCGAGGCTTTCTTGGTCTTCAGTTCCGAGGTCGAGTTCTTGAGGTCTTCGCGCAGCTGGTCGGCGAGGACCGGCAGGTCGAGCGATTTCAATATCTCGCGGATGGCTTCGGCGCCGATGAGAGCGGTGAACGCGTCTTCCCCGAGACGGTCCTGCGCATCCATGTATTCTTCTTCGGTCAGCAGCTGTTTCGGCTCAAGCTCGGTGAGACCCGGCTCGATCACGACATAGCTTTCGAAGTACAGCACGCGCTCGACATCCTTGAGCGGCATGTCGACGAGAGTCGCGATCCGGGACGGCAGCGATTTCAGGAACCAGATGTGCGCAACCGGCGCGGCCAGGTCGATATGACCCATCCGTTCGCGGCGAACGCGTGCCAGGGTGACTTCCACGCCGCACTTTTCGCAGACGATGCCGCGATACTTGATCCGCTTGTACTTGCCGCAAAGGCACTCATAGTCCTTCGTGGGGCCGAAGATCCGCGCGCAGAACAGACCGTCGCGCTCCGGCTTGAAGGTCCGGTAGTTGATCGTCTCCGGCTTCTTGATCTCGCCCGACGACCAAGATTTGATCTTCTCCGGGCTGGCAATGGAAATACGGATCGCCTCGAAAGTCGGGGCGGGCGTATTCTGGTTGAACATGTTGGCGACGTCCTGGCGCATCGGGGTCTGCTCCTTGGGGCGGGCGTTGAGAGGCTTCGGCCTCTTGCCCTGAAAATCCGGTATCTGGCTCGGCCCCGCCGGAAGATCCGGACTTCCAGCGGGGCCTTAACTCTAAGCGTGGGCGTTTATTCGGCGGCCACGGGCGTGTCGTCTGCGTCGCTGCCACCTTCTTCGATGAGTTCCACGTTGAGACCCAGCGAGCGCATTTCCTTGACGAGCACGTTGAAGCTCTCCGGGATGCCGGCCTCGAAAGTATCGTCGCCGCGCACGATCGACTCGTAGACTTTCGCGCGTCCGGCCGTGTCATCCGACTTCACGGTCAGCATTTCCTGCAGCGTATAGGCGGCGCCATAGGCTTCGAGCGCCCAGACTTCCATCTCGCCGAAGCGCTGGCCGCCGAACTGGGCCTTGCCGCCCAACGGTTGCTGCGTGACGAGCGAGTACGGTCCGGTCGAACGGGCGTGGATCTTCTCGTCCACAAGGTGGTGGAGCTTGAGGAGATACTTGTAGCCGACGGTGACCTGGCGCGTGAACGCCACACCGGTACGGCCATCAAACAGCTTCACCTGACCCGACGTGTCGAGACCGGCACGCGTCAGCATGTCGTTGATGTCGTCCTCGCGGGCGCCGTCGAACACCGGCGTGGCCATCGGCACGCCGTTGACGAGGTTTCCGGCGAGTTCGACGATCTCTTCGTCCGTCTCCGGAAGCTCCTGGTCCTTGCCATAAGCCGTCACCAGCGCCTTCTTGAGGCCCTTCATGTCATGCTTCTGGTGGTACTCGTCGAGCGCCTTGTCGATGATCCGTCCGAGACCGCGGCAGGCCCAGCCTGTGTGCGTCTCGAGAATCTGGCCGACGTTCATCCGCGACGGCACGCCGAGCGGGTTGAGCACGATTTCGACCGGGGTGCCGTCTTCGAGGAAGGGCATGTCTTCGCTTGGGTTGATCTTCGAGATCACGCCCTTGTTGCCGTGACGGCCGGCCATCTTGTCGCCCGGCTGAAGCTTGCGCTTCACGGCCAGGAAGACCTTGACGACTTTCATCACGCCCGGAGGCAGGTCGTCGCCGCGCTGGACCTTCTCGACCTTGTCGTTGAAGCGG
>JBGTKN010000017.1:0-2312 GCA_041744615.1 Hyphomonas sp.
CGAGACCGCCAAGCTCAGCGGCGTCGATCCAAGCGCCTGGCTCGCCGATGCGCTGGCCCGCATCCCGGACTACAAGATCACCAAGGTAGACGAGTTGCTACCCTGGCGCTGGAGCCGATAGCGGTCAGACCAGACGCTTGCACTTCGTCCATGGCGATTAGAGCCGAAATCCATTCTCTCCGGGCCGATATTCTCTGGACCTGTTCACTTTGGGTGATTTGGTGGGGTGCCTCGCCCCGTTGATTTAATTGAATATTTTTACGGCGACCAGATCGGATTTCGACGGATTCTATGGGTGGCGAAGGAGTCAGAAATCGAAATGATTCGATCCAGCAGCCCAGAACTGAGCAACCCGTCAGAAAGCTCGCTGACCGCCTTCATAGCGTGCTGTCCGCGGAGAGCGCATTCCCAGACCACCCGCGCCATCCTATCAAGAACACTTCCGCGGCGGCCCGCTCATCGCGCGCGGTGTTTTGCCGAAACTTCGACTGCCAAAACTCGGGTCGAGTGTCCGGCGTGTTAGTGTAGCTGCCTTGGCCACAGGCGGACATCTCCGTGAACCGGCGCGGCCCGCTACCGAACCCAGTCGAAGAACGCCAGCCGGGTCAGGTAGGTGTAGTCGGACTCGAAAGCCATGATCGCAACGAACACAAGGAGGGCGACTGGCGGCAGGAGGATGGCATAGGCGAGCGCCAACCGCTCCCAAGCCATGTGCATGAACACGGCGACGATCAGACCGGCCTTGAGCGTCATGAAGATCAGGATCAGCGACCAGCGCAGCATGCCTTCGAGATGAACGATATCAACCATGTAGGAGGCTGCGCTGAGGATGAAGAGCCAGCCCCAGACCACGAAGTAGACCTTCAGCGGATGCTGCTGGCCTTCGGCGTGCGCCTTCGCGGCTTGGGTCTCGGGATGGGCGTGGACCGGGGCGGTCGTGTCAGCCATGTCGTCTCACCACAGGTAAAAGAATGCGAAGATAAAAACCCAGACGAGGTCGACGAAGTGCCAGTAGAGGCCCATGACCTCGACATGCTCGTAGCTGCCGCGGCCGCCGCCGGGCTCGTAGTCGCCGCGCAGCACCTTTCGGGCGATCGCGATCAAGAAGATCACGCCGATCGACACGTGGGTGCCGTGGAAGCCGGTGATCATGAAGAAGGCCGCGCCGAACTGCTCTGCGCCCCAGGGGTTGCTCCAGGGCCGAACGCCCTCAGAGATCAACTTGGTCCACTCGAAGGCCTGCATGCCGACGAAGGTGGCGCCGAGGATCGCAGTGGCGAACATCAGCCCCGCGGTCAGGCGCCTGTCGCGGCGATATCCGAAGTTGACCGCGAGCGCCATGGTGCCCGAGGACGAGATCAGCACGAAGGTCATGATCGCGATCAGGATCAGCGGCAGGTCCGCGCCGAATATATGCAGCGCGAAGACCTCGCTGGGGTTCGGCCAGTGAACGACCGTCGACATGCGCGCGGTCATGTAGCTGATCAGGAACGAGCCGAAGATGAAGGTGTCGCTTAGCAGGAAGATCCACATCATCGACTTCTTCCAAGACGCGCTTTTGAAGGTGCGCTGATCGGATGACCAGTCGGCGACGACTCCGCGCAGGCCCGGCGCCCGGGTCGAAACTGGCTGATAGGTGGGTATGTCGGTCATTGCGGACCTCAGGTCAGGATCTGGCGGCAGATGGCGACGACGCCTGCCGCCCAGCCCGTGAAGAGGATGAGCAGTCCAAGCCAGATCAGGAGCAGGAAGTGCCAGTACATCGCGCAGAGCTCGAGCCGAGGAACGAGCCGAGTGGTCGATCCACGCGTCCAAACAGAGGCATACTCTTGAGTCTGCTCATGATATCGGTGCTGACGCCGCGTTTCCATCCACGGGCCGTGTCGCCAGGCCAGCGGGATGACCCAGGCGAGCGCGCCGAGCCCACCGAGGATGTGCAGCCCGTGCAGTCCGGTCAGCAGATAGAAAAAGCTGTTGGCCGGGTTGCTTGTCATGAGAAAGCCGCTCGATCCAAGCGCGCGCCAGGCGACCAGCTGGCCGGCGAGAAAGCCGATCGTGGCGACGCTGCCCGCGGCGATGCTGAGCCGGACGATCGCGCAATCGCCTTGACGGGCCGCGGAGAGCGCACATTGCAGCAGTATGCTCGCGAGCACGAGCAGCATCGTGTTCAACCAGACGATGCGCGGAACCGGCATCGGGCGCCAGTCCACGAACTCCATCCGCATGAAATAGGCGCTGGCGAAAAGCGCGAACAGCGCCGCGACCACGGCGAGGAAAACGCCGAGCGCGATCTTTTCGATCGGCGGCCCGAC
>JBGTKN010000018.1:0-13117 GCA_041744615.1 Hyphomonas sp.
AGGACTGGAAGATGCTGAAGCGCTACACCCACCTCTCTCCTGACACGATCGTTCGCCTGGCCAGAGACAGGAAGCTGGGGTGAAGCTCATGTCTACATAGATGAAGACACCGCAGGCCAGCTTATCCTCTTATTTGTAGACAAGCGCTCGGCTTGAGCGTCTCACCCAACCCTTTGAACAGAATACTCTCTTATTCTAATCAATTTTTGATAAGAATAATCTGGCTATTCCCCTCCCGATGCGCTACAATCTACTCAGAAAGTGAGCAGAATAATGTACATCTATGAGCAGGGCGAGTGGCCGGATTTCCATTGGAATGAGGGGCTCATCACCAAGCAGCTGGCAAGCCTCCGGCTGCGCCAGGGCAAGCTGATCGGACGTATGGAAGCACTCGGGATCACGCTGCGAAGCGAAGCGGTCCTGCGCACACTCACCGAAGATGTCCTGAAAACGAGCGAGATCGAAGGCGAGAAGCTCGACCCTGACCAGGTTCGCTCCTCGCTCGCTCGCCGGCTCGGCATCGAGATCGGCGCGCTCACACCGGCAGACCGGGATGTCGAAGGCGTGGTCGAGATGATGCTCGATGCCACCCAGAACTACACAAAGCCGCTCGATGAAGAGCGGCTGCTGGGATGGCACGCAGCCCTCGTCCCGGCAGGCCGTAGCGGCATGAACCGGATTATCGTCGGCGATTGGCGCGATGATTCGGATGGCGCCATGCAAGTGGTCTCGGGACCGATCGGAAAGCAGCGCGTGCACTTCGAAGCCCCGGCAGCCGCCCGCCTGCCCCGCGAGATGAAAGCGTTCCTTGAGTGGTACAATGCGGACACGGAGATTGACGGCGTGCTCAAGGCCGCGCTGGCGCATCTCTGGTTCGTGACGATCCACCCGTTCGCGGACGGCAATGGAAGGATCGCGCGCGCGATAGCGGATATGAGCCTCGCGCGCTCGGAAGAAAGCGCAAACCGATTCTACTCCATGTCCGCGCAGATCCGGAATGAGCGCAATGCCTATTACGATATTCTGGAATACACGCAAAAAGGCGATCTCGACATCACCGACTGGCTGGCCTGGTTCCTGAACTGCCTCGACCATGCGTTCGTCGGTGCAGAGACAATCCTCGCCTCCGTGCTGTGCAGGGCAGAGTTCTGGAAGACGCACGCCGACGCCGATCTCAACGCACGCCAGAAGCTGATGCTCAACAAGCTCATCAACGGATTCGAAGGCAACCTGACTTCATCAAAGTGGGCAAAGATCACGAAGACCTCGCAGCCCACCGCTGGCCGCGACATTGACCAGCTCCTCACGCTCGGCATTCTCCGCAAGGACGCCGCTGGCGGGCGAAGCACGTCCTACTCACTGGCTGAGGGATAGGGCGCCTGTGACCTGCTCTGGTTCTTCGGACCACGGCTATTTTGGGTGAGCGACCAGAACTGACTTTTCGATATGCCCCTGACGGAGCGGTTGAGCGACGGGTCGGCGAGCGAAGGCCCCACATAACGCAGCGTTCCGACCCGTCGCGTTGGCGGGGGCTGCTATTGTTGATCTTCTGCTGGCCACGAACTCTGCCGGCGTCAGGTATCCGAGGCTCGAATGCGGACGGACCTCATTGTATTGGCGCCGCCAGGCTTCGATGACAAACTTTGCCTCACCCCGGGACCGGAATAGGTGCCAAACTCTGTCGCGCTCGCGAGCATACCAGCGGACGAGAGCCAAGAAGCCCACTAGCTCATCTTGAGCATATTCCGAGATGTCAAAGCGCTGTCCTGATGGGCGGGAATATGGCACAATGTGGCCCTTCATTCCACAACTTCATCCGATCCGGCGCAATTGTTCGCAAGCATACTATCCGCTCACGGAGAATTACAGCTCTTTGTTTAGTTGATTTTTCCGGATTTCCATCATCGGGGCGACGGAGAAGCGGTAGTCGATCCTGCTCACGCGGTCTTAAGTCCTCGGACCTCTGGCGAAGAGCGCATATCCCGGGCGGCACCCGATGGCCACCCCTACCCTGCCGGGTGGGCCTGGCCGAGGCGTTCATCAGAGTGGAAGACGCGTTTCAGGGCTTCGCGCGCCGCCTGCAGGTCCACGCGCTTCAGGGCAAGTTCTGCCTCGGCCGCGCCGATGTCCGCCAGAAGCTTGCGGACATGTCCATGCGTCTCCGACAACCGGTGAGCTTCGAAGCCGGCGTGGACATGATCGAGATCAAGCAGGTTCGCGCGCAGCGCTGTGATGACGGCTTCGATTCGGTCCGCTTCGATCTGGACGGCGCGCAGGTGCTGCTCGGCGCTCTGGCGTTTCAGCGCCACGATCTTCCGGAGCGGGATCGCCTGTTTCGCCATTCCTAGCTCGGCGCCTGATTCTTGACGCGGTCGATGAACTGGATGGCGGCCGCAACGGCGGCGAAGTGTTCGGGCCGGATTTCCTGGTCGATCTCCACGAGATTGTAGATCGAGCGGGTCGCCGGCGGATCGCGGTAGATCGGGATCTTGTGCTCAGCCGCAATCTCGCGAATCTTCGCCGCGAGATGGTCTGCGCCCTTGGCCACCACGACCGGCGCTTTCTGGCTTTCGGGATCCCACTTGAGGGCCACAGCATAGTGGGTCGGGTTGACCAGGATCACGGTCGCCTGCGGCACATTCCTCAGCATCTGGCCGCGCGAGATCTTCGATGCCTTCTCGCGGCGCATCATTTTCAGCTGCGGGTCGCCCTCGCTCTGCTTCATTTCCTTCTTCAACTCCTCGCGCGTCATCTTGAGTTTGTTGAGATGAAGCTGGCGCTGGAGCGGCACATCAATCACAGCGAGCGCAACCTGGAAGGCAAGGAAATAGAGGATCAGCCTCAGGGTCTGATTGAAGGTGAATTCGTAGAACTTGCCCATCCGGATCTCGGCGCTGGCATAATAATCCTGGGCAAACTGGATCAGGAAGACCGTGCCGATTACCCCGGCAAAGAAGAGCTTGGCCGTATCTTTCAGAAAGTCGGACAGGCCGCGCGCACCATAGCGCTTCTTGAGGTTCTCGACCGGGGACAGGTTCTTGACGTCGGGTTTGATTTTCTTGAGCGAGAACGAAATCGATTGCTGGACCACGAGCGCGATCAGCACCAAGGCCGCCATCACGAGGAATATCGGAAGCAGGTGAAGGAGCACATTGCCGAGCCAGCCCCATACGGCCTTGCCGCCGGGCGCGAAGGCATCCTTGGCGAATACGTCGCCGTGATACAGCATTGACGAGAAGTCGCTGAACAGGCTTTTGCCGACGACGGCATTCAGGACATAGGCCGCCGCCACGATTCCAAGGATCAGCGCTAGCGCATTGGCTTCCTTGGACTGCGGAACGTTGCCTTCTTCGCGCGCCTGCCGGAGCTTCTGCTCGGTGGCTTCGAATTCCTTTTCACTGCTGTCATTGTCCTGCTCGGCCATGACCTATCTCACATCCATCCGACCACCTGCAAGGCGCGGTCCTTCCAGGCGATCAGCAATCCAGCCGCTGAGACGGCCAGCAACATCGTACCTGCCCCCACAAGGAACGGCGCGCCGACAAAGGCAACCATAAGCGAAGGCAGCGCCTTGTTTATGAAGCCGAGGCAGATGTTGTAGAGCAGGTTGATTGCGACGAACGGCCAGGCAAGCAGCAGCGCAAAGCTGAAGGCGGAAAAGAAGCTTTGTGCCATCATCGGTCCGCTTAGAAGCGTCAACGCCCCCAGCGGGATATCGTTGTAGAGGCGCATCAGCGAGACGATGACTTCGACATGAAAGTTGGCCGACAACAGGATGGCCGCGCCCGCCATCGACAAGAGGTTGGCCGTCAGTGTCTGCGCTTCGTGTTCCAGCGCGGGTGCCAGAAACTGCGACAGGCCGATCGACTGGGCTATCACCGATCCTGCAATCGTAAGCATCCAGATTGTGGCGCGCAGCATGACGCCCAGCGCGAAGCCGATGAACACCTCGGTCAGCAGGAGTCCGAACAGGCTCACGAACTCGGTCGTCCGGGGAGCCGGAAACTGCCCCGACGTGGCCATAGCAAGCGAAATGCCGATCAGCAGAAAGGCGCGCGCCCGCGCCGGGACGACCTGCTCTCCGATTCCTGGCAGAAAGAAGATGATAAAGGACAGCCGCGCCAGCACCGTCATAAACAGTGCAATCCATGCCGTGAGTTCCTCCGGCAACGGAAGACCAGCACCCATCACGCAACGCCGATAATGTACGGCTTGCTTCTCGCGCTGATTTCCTCATACGCCACAACGGCATTGCGGATGCCCTTGCTGGCGAGGACGGTTTGCAGGAAGCGGCGGCGCCGTGAGGTCGTAGCTACGGCCGCAACGATCCCCTTCTGGGCAACTTCATTCAGTTTCGACTGAATGGAATTTATCAGCTCACCGAACAGTTCCGGCGGCAGAGCGATGTCGGAACTGCCCCCCTCGCCGTTGACTTCGTATTCGGTGAATTTCTGCTCCCAGTTGGCCGAGAGCTGGACCAGTGGCAGGCGGCCCTGGTCGTCCTGAAGCTTGTCGACAATCTGGAATGCAAGGCGTTGGCGCACAAGTTCGACGATCCGCGGAAGGCCTGCATTCTGGGATTTCACTTCCGCAATCGTCTCGACAATCAGGAACAGGTTTCGAATCGATATGCGCTCCGCCAGCAGAAGACGGAGAACGGAAAGCAGGATTTCCGGAGTAACTTTTCCGGGAATATACTCGTCGAGGAAGCGCTGGTTGGCCCCGGCGCGGTCAGTATCGGTGATCTTGGTCAGCGCATCGAGCGTCTCGACCATCACCATCCGGGTGAACACCAGTGAGAAGTTCGACTGGATGACTTCCAGCATGTGCGTCGCCAGAACTTCCATCGGCTCAACCGTCGGAATGGCGGCAGCTGCGAGTTCCTGTTTCTTGGCATTCGGAACCCAGCGGGCAGCGGCCTTGTAGACCGGCTCGCGGACCTTTTCGCCCTGCAGGTGCGGCAGCTGGTTGTCCTCGATCAGCGCCAGCACGTTGCCGGGCCGCAGGAATCCGGAATCGAGGCGAACGCCCTGGATCCGGATGCGGTATTCGTTCTTCTTGAGCGTCGGATTGTCGGTCATCCGGATCGGCGGAAGCACGAATCCGTATTCCTCCGCGATATAGCGCCGGATCTTGTCGATCCGGCTCTCGAACCCGTTCTCGCCGACCAGCACGAGATTGACGAGGTCCGGGGAGACTTCGAGATGGATTTCGTCGGAATAGATCGAATCCCCGATCCGGGCCGGTTTCGGCGGCGTTGCCAGCGCGGTATCGGCTTCGACGGTTTTCTTGTCGCTTGCCTGCTTGCGCAGCATGAATCCACCCGCGCCGAAGGCCAGCGCGGCCACCATGAAGGGCACGAAGGGCAAGCCCGGAAGCAAGGCAAACACACCCAGAATGCCGGCGACGATGAACAGCGCCGTGGCGTTGCCGGCAAGCTGGTTGCCGAGCGCACGGTCGATCGCGCCCTCATCGCGGCCCTTGGACAGAAGCAGGGCTGCGGCAACCGAGACGATCACGGCGGGTATCTGCGATACAAGGCCGTCGCCGACTGTCAGGACTGAATAATTGTTCAGCGCCTCGACGAAGCTCAGCTGGTGCACGGCGACGCCAAAACCGATTCCGGCCAGCAGATTGAGCGCTGTAATCAGAAGTCCGGCGATCGCATCTCCCTTGACGAACTTCGAAGCACCGTCAAGCGATCCGAGGAACGCGGCTTCTTCCTGTTCGCGCTGGCGGCGCATCTTGGCTTCTTCGTGGCTGATTGCGCCGACGGCCAGGTCCGAGTCGATGGCAAGCTGTTTGCCGGGCATCGCATCCAGGGCAAAGCGCGCGCCGACTTCGGCCATCCGGCCGGCGCCTTTGGTGATTACCATGAAGTTCACGATCACGAGGACCCCGAACACGACGAGACCGACAAACAGGTTCCCCCCCATGACGAACATGGCGAAGCCTTCGATCACGCCGCCCGCCGCATCCGTGCCGGTATGCCCCTGCCCGATGATCAGCTTGGTCGAAGACACGTTGAGCGCCAGACGCAGGATCAGCGAAGCGAGGAGGATGCTGGGAAAGGACGAGAAGTCGAGCGGCTTTTCGACGAAGATCACCGTGGTGAAAATCAGGATCGACAGCGCGAAAGAGAGCGTCAAGCCGACATCGATCACCCAAGCCGGCATGGGCAGGACCATGACGAGGATGATCGTCATCAAGCCGATCGCCAGCAGCGACGTCGGATTGGTCAGTCCAGAAGCCTTGGTGGCGGGCATGGAAAATCTATCCGGCAATCAACGGGATGACCCAGTTATTGAACAGGTCCAGACAGACCTTGGTCATGTAACCGAGCGACAGGAAAAATACGATCAGGACGGCAAGGATCTTCGGAATGAAGGTCAGTGTCATCTCCTGGATGGAGGTCAGCGCCTGCAGGAGGCCGATCGCGAATCCGACGATCAGCGTCGTCGCCAGGATCGGCAATCCCATCATCGCCGCGCCCCAGAGATGGGCGCGCAAAACCTCGAAAATCTCACCCTCGGACATGCTCAGACAGGCATCCTGAGAAGTTCCTGATAGGCTTCGACGACCTTGTCGCGGATGGTCACGACTGCGTCCAGCATCAGCTCTGCATTGCTCAGCGCCTGCACCATGGCGTGCGGATCTGCGCCGGAGACAGCCGTCTGCATCGCCGTTTGTTCCGCCTGCTGCAACGCGGCGCGGAAATCGCCGATACCCTCGGCGATGGCGTTTCCGGCGGCTTCCGGCTTGCCCACCGAGCCGGCCGTGTCGACCGCGCGGGCGGTTGTGTTCAAGGCTGTATATGGATTGAATCCCAGGCTCGACATTCAGGGTCTCCTTAGCGGCGCAGGACATCCAGCAAGGACCGGTACATTGACCGAGCCTGCTGGAACGAATTGAGGTTGGCTTCGTAGGACCGGTTGGCTTCGCGCATATCCGCGAGCTCTGTCACCAGCGAGACATTCGACATCGTGACGTAGCCCTCCGCATCGGCCATCGGATGGGAAGGATCGAAGCTCTGGGTGCCGGCGGCCTGGTCGAGCTGTACACGCGTCGACATGAACTGGGCGCCCGCAGTCGGCTGTGGCGACAGCATCAGCAGCTTGCGCTGATAGCCTGGCGTGTCCGCGTTCGAGATGTTCTCGGAAGTGATGCCCATTCGCTTCGACTGAAGCTCCATGCCCATAACGGCCTGCATCATGGTGGCTTTAAGCGGGTTCATGAGGCGCCTCCCTAACCGCCGCGCCGGCCAATGGCCGTTCGCAGAAGGTCCATCGATTTGGTGTAAACGGAGATCGCGAGACTGTGCTGGCCCATCGCTTCGGCCGAATTGAACACTTCCTGCTCAAGACTGACCGTATTGCCATTCGGCGACATCGGGTTGGACGCGTTCGTTATGCGGAAGCCCTGCGCCATGGCGTCCGGTGCGCCGTTGGCACTCACCCGGGCAAGATAGGCGTCGAACGATTCGATTTCCTTGGCCTTGTACCCGGGCTCGTTCGCCCGGGCGATGTTGGTCGCACTCACGCTCTGTGCTTCCGCTGCGTAGCGGGCCATCGCGCCGTAAACCTTGAACAGACTGAGGTCGGAAATCATGGCAACTTCACCGTGGTTAACCTTTTGAGAAAATGTTCGGATTAATTGAAGAATAGGTTAACAACCGAAGGGGTTTTGTTTACTTGCGCACCCGGACCGCTCTCCCGCCCACACGGCTCTATACCCTTTGGGGCACCGTCACCGACGTCGCTCCAGGCATGCTGAAGGTCGCGGGAGTCAGCGAACTGGCCGGGGTCGGCAACGAAATCCAGATACAGAAGACGGGTGAAACGATCCACGGCGAGATCCTGAGCGTCTCGCCGGAATGTGTTACTGCGCTGCTTTTTTCACCCTGCGATACGATTCGCATCGGCGACAGGGTCGAAATCGAGCAGGAAGCCCGGATCGAACCCGGCGATCACTGGCTCGGCCATGTGATCAACTACCGGGGCGAGATCGCCGGCGGCGATCCGGCGACCGCGCCAATCAAATCCTCTATCCGCCGCCTGAATGCCCCAGCCCTGCCTCCGCATGTCCGCCGTCGCCTCGGTCCGCGCCTGGCGACCGGGTGGATGGTCACCGACACCCTGCTTCCCATCTGCCGGGGCCAACGGCTCGGGCTGTTTGCCGGATCGGGGATCGGGAAGTCCACCTTCCTCGGTTCGCTCGCGACCGGACTGGAAGCCGACCGGGTCGTGATTGCCCTGATCGGAGAGCGCGGACGGGAAGTGAACGAATTCGTCCAGCACACACTGACGCCGGAGATGCGAAAGCGGACCGTTGTGGTGACTGCCACCGCCAGCGAATCGCCTGGGGCCAAGAAACGGGCGGCCAACTGCGCGATCACAACCGCCGAACATTTCCGTGACCAGGGACACAACGTGCTCTTCCTGTTCGACTCGATCACCCGCTTGGCCGAAGCGCACCGCGAGACGGCGCTGCTTGCCGGCGAAGTGCCGGCCCTCAACGCCTTTCCGCCCTCGACTGTCCGCGTCATCGCAGAGCTGGCGGAGCGGGCCGGCCCCGGCACCACAGGCAAGGGCGACATCACGGCGGTCTTCTCTGTGCTGGTTGCGGGCTCGGACCTGGAGGAGCCGGTCGCCGACATGATCCGGGGCATGCTGGACGGCCATATCATCCTGGCGCGTCCGATTGCCGAACGCGGACGTTTTCCGGCCATCGACGTGTTGCGCAGTGTCTCGCGCTGCCTGCCACATGCGGCCACGGCGGACGAAAACGATCTGCTCAAGGAATATCGCCGGATGATCGCGCTGCACGAGGAAGTCTCGCCCATGTTGCGCGCCAACCTCTACGAATTCGGCAGGGATCTCGACTCCGACCGTGCGATTAGCCTCTTTCCGGTGCTTGACAATTTCGTGGCCACGCGCAGCGCCGAGGGTATTGAAGCGTCCTTCGACGCGATGCGCGACATGCTGGGAAGTGTCATCAGCGTGGCAACGGCGCCGGCGAAAGGATGATCAGAGCCCGCTGAGCAGGAGGTTGATGCCGCCCTGCCCGCCGAGACCCATGCCGCCGTTGAGTAAAGTCAGCGCATTTGCACCAGGCGACGACATCGAGATACCGTTGGAGATCGACTGCATCGCATGGAAGGACCGGATCATCTTGTCCACGTTCTCGGTTGTCACGATGTCTCGTACGTCGCTGATTCCGAAGCGTTTCTGCAGACTGCCTTTGAGGACCTCGGCCTGCTGGTCGATGGACAGCTTTCGCATCTCTTTTGGAAGATTCAGCGCTGATTCCAGAACCGTCCGCACTGGAACGTTTCCGAGCAGTCGAAACAGAATGGCGCTCTCGTTAGTTCCGCTGCCCGTCAATCCTTCGATTTCGGATTGATAATTGAGCGCCAGACGCATCGACTCGTCTACTTCGCCGACGGCGGTTGCGAAAGTCGTCTTGTCGAAGGCCGCTGCCAGTTTCTCCAGCGATTCCGGCGAGAGGGTAATTATTCCATTCACCGGTTTGAAGGCCTGGGCAAAAGCCGTGTACCGGGGATTGTTCAGACGCGCGAGAAAGGTGCTCTCGGGCGTCGCCACTTCCTTGAGCACCTTGTCGATGAAGCCGCGCTTCCAAGCCTCGTCGCCCAGTCCGAACGACGTCAGCGCAACCCGCAGTAGGCGCTTGTCATTCAGGAATGCTTCCGTCGTAAGGGGCTGCGAGAGCTTGTCATTTAGATAGGTCCGGTCGGCCTTGACCTGTGCAGAGTCCGAATGGCTCTGCATCTGGCGGTCATAGGTCGACTGAAGGAACTTCCAGCCGCCGTACCCTGATATGGGGATGGCCGGTTGAAACATCGGTCAGGCGACCCGGGCTTCCTGAGAAACCGGCCTGGCCAGCAACTGGGCTTCGATGGCAAGGATCTGGCGGAGGTGGCAAAGTGCCGAATAGTGATTGCCGCGGTTCAGCATGGATCGCAGCGTCGGGATAAGCTCTGCATCAATCGGTCGGAATATATCCAGCAATGCGCAACATTCGGCATCAATCGCAGGCACGGTATCTGCAACCTGCAGATCACCCGTGATCAGCAGCTGGATCGCATAGTAGATGCGCTTCACAGGCGTATCGACGTCTTCCGGACGCAATGCATCTCGGCAGCGCAGTACGCGGACATTCCCATCGGAAATCCGGATACGTGCCGGTTTATCGCCGTTTTCAAGCAGCGCGCCATTCACGATGAACCGTTCACCCGGCGCAATTTTCAGTACGAGACCAGACATCAGACCCCCTCTTCTTCCAGGCTATGAGCCGCTGGACGTGACAGCCCGGCCATCACGGTCTTGTTGACTTCGATCAGATCGGGGATGTTCTCGGCACCGGCAAGGACCTGGAGACTGGTCTGGCGGACAAATTCCGAGAGATAGAGCAAGCTGCGCTTCAATTCGTCCGGCAGGGCATTGCCAGGCTGAAGCAGGTCTGTGGCGATGATAATCCAGAGTTGCTGGTTGCGATAGATCGCATCAGCCCAGCTCTCGAAGGAACGCGTTTCGGGGTCGACAACGCGCTCAAGCGCATCGGTAATCTGGAGGAACAGAGCGTACTCAATTTCCTTTTCGCCAGCAGTGCGTTGCGCAATTTCGCCATACGCCTTGAACGCCAATGCCTGCAAAACTTCCTCCTGAAGTCATCTTGGAATTGGCCCGGAAGCGCCTTGCTCCCGGGCCAACCGATTAGTCTAGCGGAACAGCGACAGGAGAGCCTGCGGCTGCTGGTTGGCAATCGACAGAGCCTGGACGCCGAGCTGCTGCTGAACCTGCAGGGCCTGGAGGCGGGCCGAAGCGGCTTCGATATCGGAGTCCGTCAGGCTGCCCACGCCGGAGCGCAGCGCGTCGGTCAGGTTCTTCACGAACTCGCCCTGGCTGTTGATGCTGCTTTGGGCCGAACCGAAAGAAGCAGCAGCGTCGATAGCAACTTGCAGCAAATCTTCGATGGTTCCAAGCGCAGTAGCGGCATCGGTGCTGTCAGCTACGCTGATGCTCGTGAGGTCACCGAGATCAGTAGTAAGATCCTGACGAACGACAACGATGTTGCCGGCCGTAACGGCGCCAGCAGAGTCGCGGTTGAGTGAGGACAGGACGTTTACGTCGTCTGTGCTCGATCCGTCGATCAGGTTGAGACCATTGAACTGGGCTGCAGCGATAAAGCCCGTCACAAGATCAGACTTAGCTGTAATGTCGGCGGCGATCTTGGTGCGGTCGACGTTTTCGCCCTGTGCGGTCACGATCAGGCTTTTGATTTCCTGAAGCGTCTTGACGATCTGTTCCGAAGCGGCGCGGGCAACACCCACCGTCGACGAGCCGAGGCTCAGCGAGTCGGAGATTTGCTTGAAGCTTTCGACATCGGACGACATGACCGTGGCAACGGCCCAGATACCGGCGTTGTCTTTGGCAGTAGCAACTTTCTTGCCGGTCGAGATTTCGGCCTGGACGGATTCCAGGTTGCGGTTGACGTTGCGCAGGGTCTCGAGGGCGACCATTGCGCTGTTGTTGGTCAGGATGCTGGACATACTTGTGTTCCTATTGATCGATTGCCGGCGCTCTGGGCGCGGCGTGTTTGTGAGCTACATGTCGTCCTGACAGTGGAGATAAATCTCCGTACCACTCTTGGTTACACTGTCCGGAATAAGCCCTAAGACTGAATGTACAGTTAATCTGTATCAAGCCTTTCTGTTGAAAGCACCGGTTGCGTTCGTAAATGAGAGCTGGGCGCCGCCGCGGCCGTAAGAACCGACATGAGCCGAAGCGTTGAGGTTCTCGAGGCGGCTGATGGCATGACGCACACCGTTCCGGACGGCGTCCAGATGTGCGGCATTTTCCTGGGCCATCTGAATGATCCTTTCGATGGCACGGCGCGCCTGGAGGGAAGCGGCCGGCACACCATCCAGCTCCAGGAAGGATTCAAAATCTTGCAGCGCCAGCATCTTCTCCTCGATCAGCGCAGCGGCGTCGGCAGCGGCGCCTGATTGCAGCAGAACGCGCTCTTGTTCGAGTATGTCGGCAAGCCGAAGGAAGACCGGATCGCTCATCGAAGCATTCATGACGGCGTCTCCTCGGCCTTGCTTGCGGCGTTAGCCAGAGATTTGTCGACTCCTTCGGAAAGACCCATCGGATGCTTGATGGCGAGATCCCGGGCAATGGCCTCGACGACATAGCGGGAGAATGCGGAGGCCGCCTCTCCCCCGCCTTGCGTGAACGCCTTCTCAAGTCCGGCATGGCTCAGCATTTCCGCCCACAGCATCTGTTCGAAGCGAAGCTTGATACTTTCGGCTTCCTTCTCGGCGCTGGCTTTTGGCACTTCGGGCGCGGATGGGCGGGCGGCAGCGGTCTCGAGGCTGGGGATGAGGGAGGCTATCATACTCGGCTCCCGGACAATGGTCCGTCTACGAAGTTACCAGAACAGGGTGTTCGGTTAACGCATATTTTACGGCGCTTGGTTGTAGTAAGGTTAACGATCAGCGGACGGACACTGAATGGCGATTGCGCTCGAGTCTGACTTTAGAAACCTCACGAACTTTCAGGCTGCAGATTCTGCCGAGCGCCGTCCCGCCGGACCGGGACGCGGGGAAGAGTTCGCGACCAGTCTTCGCAACGCACGCGACGTCGAAGCTGGTGAACCCCGCTCCCCGACTCCGGACGCGGCGCGAGACGCATTGCCGTCGGGCCTGATGCCCGCCGAGCCGGCGCTGGAGGTCGCGGCCCACACCCTTCCCTCGACTGACGAGGAAATACCCGATCTCGGGGCTGCGCCGGACTTAACGCCGGATCCGGCGAACCTGCCTGGCAAACCTGACGATCTCAAGAGCGAGATCCTGCTGGACCGGAAACTTGTGCGGGAACGCGTCGAAGCCGACGCGTCCCTGCCGCCGGCCGTCCCCGTACCAATGGACACCACGCCGCCTGTCTCTGCGCTGGATGGGACCGAGCCTGCCGTCTTTTCTGACGAAACGGCGGCGCCCCAGCCGGCCGTGCGCGCGCCTGTCGCGGCCGATCTTGCCAACCACGCGGCGGACAATCCCGCCGCTCCCGAAGCTGAGATTGCGACGCTCGCGGCTGTC
>JBGTKN010000019.1:0-4796 GCA_041744615.1 Hyphomonas sp.
GCGCGACCCGTGCGCGCTCGCCCGCCGCCAGGTCATCGAGCGGATCCTCGCCGCGTTGCGCGCGGCGAGGCCGAACGCCAGTCCGAGAATCGCAAGATTCCGCCGCAAACGCATTGCGTGCCCCCGCAGGTCCCTGCAGCATTATCACTCGGCAGCCTTAGGGCCCGCATGCAGAGTCTCCCGCCGCGCCCCAATGGCGCGCGCGCCTTGCCAGAAGGGCGCGGCGCCCGTTAAGGCTTCCCCAACGATAACCCCTCGGGAGGGACCCCATGTCAAAGCCCAAGAAATCCTATCGCAAGCGCGAAATCGGCGGCCATACGCTCAGCCCTGAATCCCTTATGATGGGATTCGGTTACGACCCCTTCATGTCCGAAGGCTCGATCAAGCCGCCGATCTTCATGACCTCCACCTTTGCTTTCAAATCGGCGCGCGATGGCGAGGCGCTGTTCCGCCGCCTCGCCGGGCGCCACGAAGAGGGCGATCCCGAAGACGCAGACCTGATCTACACGCGCTTCAACAACCCCAATATGGAAGTGCTGGAAGACCGCTTGACGCTGTATGACGACGGCGAAGCGGCGCTCGCTTTCTCTTCCGGAATGTCGGCAATTACCACGGCGCTGTTTGCCTGCGCCGAGCCCGGAACTGCCGTGCTGCATTCCAGTCCGCTCTACGGCGCCTCCGAAGTCTTCATCCGCACCTTCCTGCCCGGCTGGGGCGTGCGCTCGGCGGAGTTCGATGCCTGGTCGACGGAGGATGAAATTCTGGCGGCAGCCCGGGCCGCAGTGAAACAATTTGGCCCGATCTCGGTGATCTTCACCGAGTCGCCCGCCAACCCGACGAATGCGCTCGTGGACATCGCCGCCTGTGCCCGCGTCTGCGATGTGCTTGAGAAAGAAACCGGACGGCGTCCGATCCTGATGTGCGACAACACTATGATGGGACCGATCGGTCACCAGCCGCTGAAGCACGGCGCCGATCTCGCGCTCTATTCGCTGACCAAGTATGTCGGCGGTCACTCGGACCTGATCGCCGGCGGCATTGTCGGCAATGAAGAGATGATGACGAAGATCCGCCGTATGCGGAACTATCTCGGCACGATGCTCGACGCGCATTCCTGCTGGTTGCTGACACGCTCGCTGGAAACCGTGCAGCTGCGCATGGAGCGCGCGTTCCGCAATGCGAAGGTCTGCGCGGAGTTTCTGAACTCGCATCCGAAGATCACCAAGGTCATGTATCCGCAATTTCTCAAGGCGGGCGACCCGCAGAAGAAGGTATTTGACGAGCAATGCCTCGGGGCAGGGGCGACTTTCTCGTTTGATGTGAAGGGTGGCAAGGAAGCGGCATTCAAGCTGCTCGACAATCTCCGCCTCATCAAGCTCGCAGTCACCCTCGGCGGCACGGAAAGCCTGATGTGTCACCCGGGTTCGACAACGCATTCCGCCGTCCCAGCAGACGTGCGCGCGCGTATCGGCTTCACCGATGGGCTCGTGCGTTTCTCGGTCGGTATCGAAGCCCCGGAAGACCTGGTCGCAGACCTCGGCCAGGCCCTCGAACACGCCTGAGACGCTGCGGCCTTCAAAACTTCAGGGTTTTCCCGTAAGGGAAGCTCTGGCGATCCCGTAGCTCAGCAGGATAGAGCGACAGATTCCTAATCTGTAGGTCGTGCGTTCGAATCGCATCGGGATCACCACACATTTCGGGGCGCAGATGGTTTTCTCCGTTGCGGGACTTCTCTTGAAGGTAGAGTTGTTGCAACCGAGCGGGGTCTCAGTCCTAAGGCTATGTGTTAACGGCCGTCTCAAACAGTCCAGTTCTCGAATGCCATGCCAGTCTTCCCGCGGAAGAGCTTGATATCCGGAGCGATCAGTCCGGCCATCTGTGCGCGGACCGTTTCACGAAAAGGTGGTGGAGGGGGGCGTGGTTCTGCGAGCGCCGTTTGTGACTTGATGAAATTGAGGAGCGGGCGAGGAACATTGGCGCGAAGGGTTGTGCCCAATTCACTGCGGCGTAGCTTGCCCCACCATCTCGGCATCCGTGAAACCGACTGAATAGAGTTGCGCGGCGCGCCTGCGATATCGACATCCGACGATGGTATTCCGAGCGTGTCACAAATGCTGGATAGGACCTGTCCAGGGTGCTTTACGAAGGTATCGAAATCCAGAATGCAGACGTGCTCACCAAACCGCTCCCAGAACGGCAGGAGGCAGGTGTGGTAACGGCTGGCGTGAAGAATATGCTGGCCGGCGGGTGTCGATAGCACGTTGTCTGGAAGCGGAAGGGAATCTTCGATGAAGTAAGAAACCAGGTAGTGCGAAATGGCGCGTTCGATGGGATCGCGAGCGATAAAGAATATCTGCATGTCCGGGTTGGCGGAGTAAAGAAGATCGGCCGCCTGCGGACTGATATCGGTCTTCGCGTAATTGGGAGAGATATCGCCCCAAAGCGCGGAGGGATCTTCGAACTGCCGGGCGTACCAGGCAGCCCCCCGGGCAGCGGACATTGGTGAACAATAGAAATCGGTCTCCTTCATCTTCGGCACCGACACACCCTTCACCAGGCGCAGCATCTCATACAAATGCGTTGTTCCAGCGCGCATGGCCCCTATGACAGCAAAGTCGGGTCCTCTTGAGTTTGATATCTGGCTCATTCGGCGGCCACCTCGGGATGGGTGTTTGGCCTGAACCATGCGCTGGCACGCCTGTCAGGCGACGTTCTCCTTCTGGATCGCCAACAATGGGGCGCGCGTATTCATCAGGCCGTGTAACGCTCGGCACAATCGAATTCCCGCTTCTGACGAAATGTTGACCGCCTGTTGCGGAACATTGATCTCGCGGATTCTTGCCTGGGCAGGTACCGCCCGCCTAAAAATCAGCGGGTGGCGGAAGACGGGAATTCAACGTTTCTGCCGCGGAGCGTACTGTTCCGCAGCGGATATCGTAGATGATGGCCTTGTCGGTGCGGGTCAGGGCGGCAGACAGGGCGGCATCCGGGCGAAGATCTGCGGCGATGCCGGGGCCGGGCGCCACTGGGTTCATGAAGACGCGCTCGCAATATCGCGCGCCGGGCCGGGCGGCGGCGAGAATTCCGCGCCAGCAGGCATCGTAATCGGCCTGTCCGCAATAGGAGCTGAAATCCGACAACGAGAAGGCATCGAAAGGGCCGAGGCCCGCTGTCGCGAGGCTGGCAAGACCGGCTTCGGCGATAGCGATCCGGTCCAGTCGTTCACGGATCAATTCGAAATTCGCAGGCTGCATGTGCAGGGGCAGCGCTGTCTCCGGCGTGTGTCGTCCCTTCAGCAACAGGACCGCGAAATCCGAATCGCGGAAGAAGATGCGCTCCGACGCGCGCCGGAACAATCCGGTGAGCCGCGCTTCGCTCTCCACCGGCAAGGGCAGGAAGGCGCCGCCGGGCTCACCGACGATTCGTGTCCAGAACCAGCGCTGCGAGAGGAGGCGCACTGCGCCGTGCCAGATCCTGTCGTCAAACCGCGCACGCCAGATCTCAGCTTGTTCGTCAAGTCTGGAAGCGGCTAACAATTCTTCAACCCACCGCCTACGGATGATCCGTGTGCCTGCGGCGCCAAGGCGCAGCAAGCGTTCCCAACGTCCGGAATGCCAGACGCCGGCAGCAATGACGGCCTGGCGTGCGGCCCAGAAGCGGCGGGCTGTCTCCGGAAGGCAGGCTTCCACCCGGCGGTGAAGGCCTAGCCGGTGAGAAGTCGGCGCGATCCCCAGATAGGCGAGAAGCGCGTCGTAATCGAGTGACCGGAACGCAGCGATCTTGAGACCGAGAAGCTGGTTCTGAGCAGCATTGATGTCGATCGACGTGATGCGTGCCGGATCGCCCAGAAGAAGATCGAGCGGGCGGGCGCCGCTAGCCGTGAGGCAAAGCACGTGATCGACCGGCGTCAGAGAGAGCGCGGCAAGCTCGGTTGCGCCGTCCTCATTGGACGAGGTGAAGTTCAGTGTGCGTCCGAAGCTGGACACGGCCTCAGACCTTCATCGCAATGCGCGCGGCTGGTGTCGCTGGCCGGCGCCCTGCCAGGATTGTCTCGATGCCCGGGCGCAGAATGTCCTGAGGCACGAAGACGAGCGGCGCCGCGCCGTGTGCAGCGCGGTTCAGGCTGATCGATTCGAGCACCGCGCGATCCTCGGCGAAGATGCGCTGGAAGAATAGGCGCAAAGCGGCGAGCTTGAAGGTTGCGGCAGGTCCGGTGCCCGGCACGGCAATCGCGGCGGCGACATAGGTTTCGCGGGCAGAGACTGGCGTGAGGCGGAACCTTGCGGAGAACACAGGCTTGCTATCGTCGGTGTAAGCCACTTCGGCGATCGCCGGCGCCCGGAACGTGTCGCGAATAGTGTGGCGGTGTGCGCCCATCAGGCGGGCGCCCCAGCCGGTGGGCGCGGCACTTGGCGGATAGGTTGCGGAAAT
The DNA here is from genome assembly GCA_041744615.1 of Hyphomonas sp. Lineage (GTDB taxonomy): Bacteria > Pseudomonadota > Alphaproteobacteria > Caulobacterales > Hyphomonadaceae > Hyphomonas. The sequence goes on from JBGTKN010000019.1 coordinate 4,432, forward strand.
CCAGTCCTCACCGGATGCGGCGACCGCTTCCACAGCGCAGCGCAGACCGGGGCGGCGCAGATAATCCTGATGCACGACGCTGGTATGAGTCGTGTCTAGAATGTTCTCAGCCACGTCCGCCAGACTGGCCTGGACGCGGCCATCAATACATGCGCGCCGGAAAGGCGATGGCAGCAGTGGCGGTGCTAGCCAGCCGTCCGCAGGCGGATCACCCTCGGCCACAAATATCCAGCCGTCCGCCGCCTGAGCGAAGCGCACGGCGCCGGATTCGGCGTGCGCGGCTCGGACGCTGCTTCCCTCTCGCCAAACACGCAGGGGCACTCCAGCAAGTGTGCGCCTGACCGGCAGGCGGCGCAAGGCGCCGA
>JBGTKN010000020.1:0-10910 GCA_041744615.1 Hyphomonas sp.
GAGGCGCCTGCGTTCATGAAACAGGTTGCCGAGGGCGGCCGCCCGACCGATCCGGCGCACCAGAACCTGCCGGGTTTCACCGGCGGCAATCATTACATCAGCTTCGACTTCGAGCCCGTCGAAACCGGCACCGGCACCTTCAAGCTGCACGAAGGCCGCCCTTGGGAAACCGACGAGCCGCCCGAAGACGCTTATGAGCTGACCGTCACTGTCACGGAGTAAGCCCCGCCTTGCCGGATACCCAGCCCGTTCCTGCCAAAACCGGCATCACCGATGAGGGCTACCTCACCGACAGCTGGTATCTGGCGGCTCCCTCCGCACGGCTGAAGCCGGGCAAGCAGCAGCGGCTGATGGTACTGGGTGAGCCGGTCGTCGTCGGCCGCACGCCGGCAGGGGAGGCGTTTGCCCTGCGCGACATCTGTCCGCACCGCCTCGTGCCGCTCTCGGCCGGCCGGCAGATCGAGACGAAAAGCGAGTGGACGCTGGAGTGCCCGTATCATGGCTGGCGTTTCGGCACCGATGGCGGCTGTCGCCTGATGCCGAGCCTGACCGAGGACAGCCTTTACGATCCCACGAAAGTGAAAGTTCGCCGCTACCCCGTCCACGAGGCGAACGGCGCGGCGTATCTCTACGTCGCGCACGATCCGCGCAGCCTTGCGCCGCCCGCCGTGCCGCCCCCGTCCTTTGGTCCGCTCCCGGACAAACCTGGCTTCATCATCGAGGACGTCTTCAACGCCCACATGGATGACGCCGTGGTCGGCCTGATGGATCCGGCCCACGTGCCCTTCGTGCATAACCAGTGGTGGTGGCGCCCGCCGTCGACCGGCCTGAAGCTCAAGGAAAAACCCTTCGGCCCGATTGAGCGCGGTTGGGCCATCGATCGCCACGCGCCCTCGTCCAATTCCAAACTTTACCGCTGGGTCTTCGGCGGCGACGTCCAGACCGAGATCTGTTTCCAGCTTCCGGGCTATCGCTGGGAAATTATCTCCAACGCCAAATCCCGCCTGCTGACGCTCACCTGCCTCACACCAGAAGCGCCGAAGAAAACCCGCATCACCCAGTTCACCTGGTGGACCGGCGCCCCGCTGCTGCACCTCGCCGTGCCGGTGGCCAAACGCATGGGTGCGAAATTCCTCGCGCAGGACGGCGAGATGGTGGACCTGCAGAACCAGGGCATGACGCACCAGAAGGCGATGCTCTGGATCGACGATATCGACGTGCAGGCCAAATGGTATCAGTCGCTGAAGCGCGAATGGACCGGCGCCCGCAGCGAGGGCAGGGACTTCCAGAACCCCATCCAGCCGCGCGTGCTGAAGTGGATGAGTTGAGCCTGCACGGAGCAGGGCAGGGGCTGGCATGAAGGTCCTCGTTCTCGGCGGGTATGGGCTGATCGGCCTCGCCATTGTCCGTACCCTGACGACCGCCGGACATGAGGTCACGGGGCTTGGCCGCTCTGTCCGCAAGGGTGAAGCTGCAGCGCCTGATGCCCGTTGGATCAGTGCAGACCTTTCCCGCCTCACGGACACCGCCGGCTGGCGCCCCCTCCTCGAAGGTTTCGAGGTCGTCGTGAACGCCTCAGGCGTCCTCCAGGATGGTCTAACAGACCGTGTCGCTGCCGTTCAGCGCGACGCCGTGCGCGCTCTCGCCGAAGCTGGCCGCGAGGCCGGGATCCGCCAGGTCATCCAGATATCCGCCCCCGGACTATCCGCCGAGGCCGACACCGCCTTCTACCGCACTAAGCACGAAGGTGACGCTACCATCCGTGCCAGCGGAATGGATTGGGTGATCCTGCGTCCCGGACTTGTGCTGTCACCGCACGCCTATGGCGGCACCGGCCTTCTGCGTCAGCTGGCAGCTGTTCCGCTGGTCCAGCCCGTGATGCTGCCGGGCGCGCCGGTGCAGACAGTGCATGTCGGCGATGTCGCCGCGGCCGTCCTGCACAGTATCGAACACCGGCTCTCCGGGATCGACGCCGACCTCGTCGCTCCCGGGTCTGTCACACTGGAACAACTGATCCTCTCCGTCCGGCGCTGGCTCGGCTTTCCGGCGCCTTCGGCGGTTATCCGCGTGCCCGCCCCTCTCGGGAGAATCGCGGCGCGCCTCGGCGATCTCGCAGGTTGGCTCGGCTGGCGCCCGGCGCTTCGCACCACATCCCTTCGTGTGTTGAAGACCGGCGTCACCGGGAACGCCGATATCTGGCCAGCGCTTGCCGGACAGGAACTTCGCCCGCTCGCGCAGAGCCTGCAGGACCTGCCGTCCACAGTTCAGGAACGTACCTATGCCCGCGCGGCGCTTTTCTTCCCCGTCCTTCTTCTGCTCCTGTCCGGCTTCTGGATCGCCTCCGGCGCAATCGGATGGCTGGAGCGCGAGGCGGCCGCCGACGTGCTCGCCGGATTCGTTCCGGCCGGCACGGCTCAGACACTCGTCGCGGGCGGCAGCCTTGCCGACATCCTCATCGGCGCCGGCTTGCTGTTGCGTCCGCTCACCCGCCCGGCTGCGCTCGCCGCGATAGGGCTGAGCCTCGCCTATCTTGTCTCGGGCACAATCCTCACGCCGCATCTCTGGGCCGACCCGCTTGGGCCATTGGTCAAGATTTTCCCCGCGATGGGACTTGCGCTGGCCGTCTGGGTCCTGTCGGAGCCGCGCTGATGGAGTGGGTCCATCTCCTGCGCTGGGCGCACATTCTCGGCGCCGTCGTCCTGATCGGCACCGGCGCGGGCATCGCCTTCTTCATGGTGATGGCGCACCGTACACGCGACACCCGCCTGATTGCGCATACTGCCTCCGTGGTGGTCATCGCAGACTGGCTGTTCACCGCCTCGGCCGTCCTCGCTCAGCCGGTCACCGGCGCCTTGCTGGCCTGGCAGATGGGCTGGCGGCTGACCGAAGGCTGGATTCTTGCGTCCCTCGCACTCTATGTCCTGATCGGTGCCTTCTGGCTTCCGGTCGTCTGGATTCAACATCGCCTGCGCGATCTCGCAATTACGGCCGCGGCGGCGAACGCGCCGCTGCCGGACGAATATTTCCGGCTTTACCGGATATGGTTCGCCTGCGGATTCCCCGCTTTCTTAGCCGTGCTCGTCATCGTCTGGCTGATGATCGTGCGTCCGGTCATATGAGCCTGCCCCAAAATAGCCTTTAAAAAATGTCACTGGGAGGGCTGGCCGGGTGGAGCATTCGTTCCAAGTCTTGGCAGGCGCGACGCAAAGCGCGCCTCCCGAATACCTGCCAGTTACAAAAGGACGTCTCCCATGCAATTCAAACTGTTCGCTGTCGCGGCTGTCAGCGCCTTCGCGCTCGCCGCCTGTGCTCCTGCCGAAACCGTCACGACCCAGCCCGCGGTCGTTGAAGAAGTCGTCGCTGAACCGGTGATGGAAGAAGTCGCTCCGGCGCCGACGACCATTGTCGACATCGCCGCCGGCAATCCAGACTTCTCGACCCTCGTCGCTGCCGTTCAGGCCGCCGGTCTCGCCGAAACGCTGTCGGGTCCCGGCCCGTTCACCGTCTTCGCGCCAACCAACGCTGCCTTCGCGGCGCTGCCGGCCGGCACGCTCGACTCGCTGCTGCTGCCCGAGAACAAGGACGATCTGGTCAAGATCCTCAGCTACCACGTCGTCTCCGGCAAGGTGATGGCGGCGGATATCCCGGCTGAAGCCGACGCCGCGGCCACCGCCAGCGTCAACAACCTGGACCTCTCGATCCGCACTACCGCCACCGGCGCCATGGTCAACCAGGCCAACGTCACCGCTGCCGACATCGAAGCCTCCAACGGCGTCATCCACGTGATCGACACCGTCCTCGTCCCGCGCATGGACGAATAGGCCGCGCCTCAAGGCAAACCGACAGGGCCGCGATCCTCCAAAGGGGTCGCGGCCTTTGCTTTTAGTCAGATTTTGCGGGCGATAATGACCGGACGGACATCCTTGCCCTTCGCGCCGTGGCGCTCGCGGCTTGTAATCTCGAAGCCGGCCGCCTCTATGTCCGAGACCAGGCGCGCTTCGGTGACCGTGTCGACATAGGGCGCCTTGCCCAGCGCACGCATCAGCGGGACGGCGAGGCGGATCGTCGGGTTCATTTCGGCAAGGCTGACAGACTTTGAAATGAACAGGCCGCCGGGCTTCAACAGGCGGCGGATGCCGGCCAGGGTCGCGGGCCGGTCCGGCACGAGATGCAGGATGTTAAATCCGATCGCGGCGTCAAACTGGCCTTCGCCCCAGCGCGGGTCGTCCGCCGTGCCGGTTTCGAAGGTTACATCGGAGACGCCTTCAGCGGCGGCCTTTTCGCGGGCGATGGCGATCATCTCGTCTGAGATGTCGGTGGCGAGAATGCGCCCGGCATGCGACGCAAGTTTCAGCGCCGCCGTGCCGGTGCCGCAGCCGAATTCAAAGATGGCGCTGCCGGCCGGAACAAGCTCGCGGACGCGCTCGAGCGTGCGCTCGAAACCCACAGGGTCGCCAATGGCGCTGGCCGCATATTTACGGGCGGTCTTGTTCCAGAAGCGGGTGTTGGGATCGGGTGCAGTCATGAGGTCCTCCTGGGTCGGGCTTAGCAGCCCGGTGGGACGGCGTCTTGCTGCGGCAAGCGAACAAAGAGTGAAACTTCAAGCTGTCTTTAACCTTTCGCGCTGCTAGGGTGGCGCGCATGAGCGCTACGATTCGCATCCTCGGCATCGATCCCGGCCTGCGCCACACCGGCTGGGGCATCATCGAGCAGACCGGCATGCGCCTTTCCCATGTCGCCCACGGCGTCATCTCGGCGGCGACCGACATCTCGATGGCTGAACGGCTCGCCGAAATCTTCGAATGTGTCGGCGAACTCGCCCGCCATCACGGCCCCCATGCCGCCGGTGTCGAGGAAACGCTCGTCAACGCCAACCCCCGTTCGGCCCTGAAGCTCGGCCAGGCGCGCGGCGCCGCGATGGCCGCCCTAGCCATGGCGGGCGTGCCGGTTGCCGAGTTTGCGCCGCGCCAGATCAAACTGTCCGTGGTCGGAACAGGAACGGCTGACAAGGACCAGGTCAAGTTCATGGTCCAGCGGCTGCTTCCCCGGGCAGGGGAGATGAAGCTCGACGCCGCCGACGCCCTCGCCTGCGCCATCTGTACGGCCCACCACCTGCCGCCGCCGCTCCGAAGAAAGGGCGCGGCATGATCGTCGGCCGCCTCACCGGTGAAGTCGGCGCCATCGGCCTCGACCATGTGCTGATCGACGTGAACGGCGTCGGCTATGTCGCCCTCGCCGGCACACGCCTGCTTGCCCGCCTGCAGGCGGGAGACCGCGTCACCGTGCAGGTCGAAACGCGCGTTACCGAAAGCTCGATCACCCTGTTCGCCTTCGCGACTGATGAGGAGCGCGCCTGGTTCGTACGACTACAGGATGTGCCCGGCGTTGCCGGCAAATCCGCGCTTGCCATCCTTGACGGCCTTGCCCCCGCCGAGATCATGGACGCCATCGCGCTCGGCGATTCCGGCGCCTTCACGCGCGCAAAGGGCATCGGCAAGAAGCTCGGCGAACGCATCGTTACCGAACTCGCCGGCAAGGCTCCGCCGATGGGACGGTTCGGCCGGTTCGAAACCGCCGCTGTCGCAGGCCTTGCCTCCGCGCCCGCCCCCGCCAGCACTGGCCCCCGTGCTGAAGCCATCAGTGCGCTGACAAATCTCGGTTACACCCCGTCCGAAGCCTCCCGCGCGGTCGCCGCCGCCGCCAAGGACGGCAGCGACGATACTGTAAGCGCCCTCGTCAAGGGCGCGCTGAAGGAGCTTGCTCGGTGAGTCGCAAGGACTCCCTCGCCGATTCGCAGGCTCAGGCACCGGACGCGCTGGACCGGGCGCTGCGTCCCCAGACGTTCGAGGACTATGTCGGCCAGCGCAAGGCGAAGTCGAACCTGAAAGTCTATGTCGACGCCGCGCGCGGCCGCAGTGAGGCGCTCGACCATGTGCTGCTTTTCGGCCCTCCAGGCCTCGGCAAGACGACTCTTGCGCAGATCCTCGCGCGCGAAATGGGTGTCGGCTTCCGCGCCACCTCCGGCCCGGTCATCGCCCGCCCCGGCGACCTCGCCGCGATCCTGACAAACCTCGAGCCGAACGACGTCCTCTTCATCGACGAAATCCACCGCCTGCCTGCCATCGTCGAGGAAATCCTCTATCCCGCGATGGAGGATTACGCGCTCGACCTCGTGATCGGGGAGGGCCCGGCCGCCCGCTCCGTTCGGCTTGATCTTGCGCCTTTCACCCTCGTCGGCGCCACCACGCGCGCTGGCCTGCTCGCGACGCCCCTGCGCGACCGGTTCGGCATCCCGATCCGCCTTGATTTCTACGAGCCGGAGGAACTCGCCCGCATCGTCATGGCCGCTGCGCGCAAACTTAATGCTCCGATCACGGAGGAGGGCGCCATCGAGATCGCGGGCCGCGCCCGCGGCACGCCCCGCATCGCGCTGCGCCTCCTGCGCCGGGTGCGAGACTTTGCCGATACCGAAGGTCAGCCCATCGACAAGCCCGCCGCCGACCGCGCGCTCAAACGTCTCGAGATCGATACTGACGGCCTCGACGCGCTTGACCGGCGCTATCTCCACGCCCTCGTCAAAACTTATGCCGGCGGTCCCGTCGGCGCCGATACGCTCGCCGCCGCGCTCTCCGAAGCGCGCGACGCCGTGGAAGACGTGATCGAACCTTATCTGATGCAAAAGGGCTATGTCGCCCGCACGCCAAGAGGCCGCGTGGCCGCGCCGCTCGCCTATGAACGCCTCGGCCTCAAGCCCCCGAACGGCCGGCAAAGTGCTCTGTTCACGGACGAGGAGTGAACATGCTCGAAGGAAGCTGTTTTTGCGGTGCCGTAGCTTACCGCGCAGAGAATGTGGGGCCTGCGGGCCACTGCCATTGCAGAACCTGCCAGAAGACCCACTCCGCCGCTTTCGCCACGACGGCGCGTGCCCCGCGAGCTGGTTTTGCATGGACCAGGGGGGCTGACATCGTCACCCATATTGAATCGACGCCTGGGAAACGCCGGCACTTCTGTCCGAAATGCGGCTCTCACCTGATGGCCGAATGGGTCGATCAGGATGCGGTGATCCTTCGTGTCGCCAGCCTGGATACGCCGCTGCCGTCAAAGCCTGTCGTGCACATCTGGACCAGCCATCAGGCGCCTTTCTTCGAGTTTGACGACGCGCTCCCGCGATTGCCCGAAGGCGTGCCGAGGCCGGCAGTTTAATCCCGCGTCCGCATCCCCCAGAGCGCCCCGATCAGCCCGCCCTTGATCCGCGGCAGCATCAGCAGAACCGCAAGAATCGCAAATGCGCCCAGCCCAACGAGCCGCATCCAGAGCGGCCAGGCCTCGTGCCGCGCCGCGATGAAAGTCAGAGCCGCCAGCAGCGGCCCCAGCATCAGCACAGTCAGCCAGGGCGGCCCGTCTTCGGCTTCGATCGCGCCAGTCGCCGCGCCGCAGGCGCTGCAGGCGGGCGCCTGTTTCAGGTAGCCCGCAAACAGCCGTCCCTTGCCGCACGAGGGACAGCGCTCCCGCAGGCCTCGCATCACGGCAATCAGGGCAGGGGAGGCCGGCATGGACGACACCTCGCACGCGCGCCGGCCGAAGGCGATCCGGCCCATCGCCGCATGAGGATGACGCCGCTGCCGGGCTCTGCTAGTTCCGGATCATGAGCATGACCTGGCACCAGATCGAGGCGCAGCCCGGCTTTTCCGGGGCGACCGAGCGCGCTGCGCGCGAGATCAGCCCCCTGCTGGAGCGTGTCCGGCTCGACCCGATCGATACGCAGCGCCAGCAGAAGATCGCCTCGCGCTACATGTCGGTGGCCTTCTTCTCCTTCGTCGTCTCGTTCATGGTGATCGAGACCCTGCTGCCGGACGGAGGTGGCTGGGAGGCGCTGAAGTTCGTGCTCTTCCCCGTCCTGTTCATCGGCTGCATCGGCCTTGCGCTATTTCTTATGCGGGGCCGTCTGGCGCGCATGTTCGTTGAGGCGCAGGCCCGTCTCGGCGTCAAGGCCGAAGCGATGGCGCGGCTCACGGCGCCTCTCGGTATCACCTATGTGCCCGCGCCAGGCGGCGCGCCGAAGGGACTGGAGTGGCTGTCGCAACAGAGCTGGGCGCCTGCCATCCTGCGCGAGGCAACGACCAGTCTGAACGCCGTCGGCGGGATGGACGAGGCTGTCGCCACCGTCGCGAAAAGCGGTCTGCTGATCGAGCCGAACGTGCATGTCATAGGCTCGCCGGAACAGAAGGCAAAGTATAACGACCAGCTCTCCGGCATGCGCAAGATCGAGGACGGATTCGAAGGTACGCGCGCGGGCCTTTCCTTCTCGATGTTCGAATGGGTGGAAAATGTCAGTGAAGCGCCGGATCTCTTCCATCTCATCATTGTGCTTGAAGCGCCGCTCCGCCTTCACGGCGTCACGCAGATCCGGGCCCGCAAAACCGGCTGGCCCGGCGATCCCGGCCTCGCGCCGATGCAGGAGGTGGATCTCGGGCCGCGCGCGTTCGATGCGCTTTACCGTTTGCGATCATCCGACCAGGTCGAAGCCCGCGCGATTTTCAATCCGGCCGTGATCGAGCGCGTCATCGCCCTCTCGCATGGCGGCAAGTTTCGCGCCGTCGCGCAGGCCGGGAACCTGGTTTTCGACTTTGCTAGCGAAGACAACCGCTTCCACCTGATCGACCTCGTCACCGGCCACTGGAGCGAGGACACGATCCGCCAAACGCATGCCGATCTCGCCGAAGCCCTGGCGCTCGTCGATGCGCTCGGCCATGCCTTCATGCTGGCCCGCAAGTCTGATACCAGCGCGCCATGAACCTGCCGCCCCTTGATGAACAGAACTTCGACGCCGCCCGCCAGCACTGGATCGCGGTACGTGTTTATTACGAAGACACCGACTTCACAGGCATGGTCTACCACGCCAACTATCTGCGCTTCTTCGAGCGGGGTAGGTCCGACCATCTGCGCGATGCGGGCGTCTCGCACCAGTCGCTCCTCGCCCGCGAAGACCCCGCCGCCTTCACGCTAACCAATGTCAACGTCACCTATCGCCGGCCGGCAAAGGTCGATGACCTGCTGCATATCCGGACGCGCTACGTCGGCATGGATGGTCCGCGCATCCGCTTTTTGCAAGCCTGTCTCCGGGACGGCGAACTGATAGCGGAGGCCGAGATCACCGCCGTCATGATCCATGCGGACGGCCGCCTCCGGCGCCCGATCAAGGAGATCGCCGAACACCTCGACGCCTTCCGCTGGCGGGGCTAGGAGGCCCGGTCCAGGTTAACAATTGCCCACGAAGCCTTAACCCTTCGGCGATAACCCCTATGTGACTGCGCAAAACCCGGCCCGCGCCGTGTTTCTGCCGGATTCGGACTGGAAAGAAGGGCTCTGACAGTCGGACCCTTGCGCATTGCGTCAGCCCGAATCCTTATACGGCACTACACGCGGGCGCCGGCCGCCCTGAAGATTCTTGGGAGACACATCGTTCATGGAAAACGAATCCATCGGCCAGGGTGCCACGAGCAGCGACTTCTCGCTGATCACGCTGCTCGGCGAGGCCGATATCGTCGTCAAGCTTGTGCTGATCGTGTTGCTGCTGGCCTCGGTCTGGTCGTGGATCGTCATCGGCGAGAAGTTTTTCTCGCTCGCCGGACTGAAGAAAGCCTCCCTGGCTTTCGAGGATGCGTTCTGGAACGGCCGCGCCGGCGAGTTCGACCTGCGTCCGGGGCAGGGCGGCAAGGACCCGGCTTCGCGTGTCTTCGTCTCCGCTGCCCGGGAATGGCAGGACGCGGGAAAGTCGCTGCCAACCCCCGCCGAAGCCTCCGCGATTGTGATGCGCGCCGAACGCTCGATGCGCGCCGCCGTCGACCGGGAAATCGGCCGTGCCGGCAACGGCCTCTCCATCCTTGCCTCGATCGGTTCGGCCTCGCCCTTCATCGGCCTGTTCGGCACGGTCTGGGGCATCATGAACGCCTTCCTTAACATCGCCGAAGCGCAGGATACCAGCCTCGGCACCGTCGCCGGACCGATCGCCGAAGCCCTGTTCGCGACCGGTCTCGGTCTGATCGCCGCCATCCCGGCGGTCATCTTCTACAACAAGTTCACCGCCGACCTCACCAAGCTGGCCGACCAACTCGACAGTTTCTCCCAGGACGTCCTCGTGCGCCTTTCCCGGCGCGCCTCCGACGCGACGCGGGACTAGCGCCATGGGCCTCATCCTCGGTTCCGGCGGAAAAGGCGGGCGGCGCGGCCGGCGCGCCCTGAATGCGGAAATAAACGTCACGCCCTTCGTGGACGTTATGCTGGTCCTGCTCATCGTCTTCATGGTCACAGCCCCGCTCTTGATCCGCGGCGAGGAAGTGAACCTGCCGCGCACCACCTCCGCGCCGCTGAAGTCCGAGGCGAATGACGCGCCGCTGACCCTCTGGGTGCGCGCTGACGGCACGGTGCTGATCCAGCAGACCGAGATCCAGACCGCCGATCTCGCCGCCCAGCTCGTCGCCGTGGTCGGCGAGGGCTATGACAAGCAGATCTATCTCTATGCCGACACAGACGTGCCTTATGGCCGCGTCATGGAAGTCACCGCCGAAGTGCGCCGCGCCGGATACACGCGCATGTCCTTCATCACCGAACAGAAACGCTAGGACCGGAAGGAGCCTGCTCACCTGATGCTTCGCGGTTTCATTGTCTCGGCTCTCGTCCATGCCAGCGTCCTGGCCATGGCGATGGTGTCGTGGCCGCAGCCTGCGTCAGAGTGCGACAAGGCAATCGAGCGCCTGCGCCGCGAGAATCCCGGCATCCGTTCGATCGAGATCGTGATGCAGCTTCCCCAGTGTGCCAGCGTCGCCGACCTGCCAATCGACTTCGAGGATGTCGGCCTCGTCTCCAACGTGGCCGACCTGCGCAAGGCGCCTGACCCGGTCGCCGAAGCG
>JBGTKN010000021.1:0-2899 GCA_041744615.1 Hyphomonas sp.
CGCTCGCGACGTCGCGGCCGAGCGCAGCGAGTTGCGCCATTGTCGCGCGCTTCGACGCGGTGCCCGTGGCGGTCCAGCGCTGGTCACCCTTCGGGCTTAAAACTTCGCCGTCGAGGCGCCAGGTGTCGCCCTCGTCAAACAGATGCGCAGCGATCGGCGTGCGGCAGCTGCCATCGAGCAGGGCGAGGAAGGCGCGCTCAGCGGTCGCGGCCGCTTCACTGACAGCGACGTTGAGCTTCGCAAGGGCGGTGCGTAATTCCTCATCCGCATCCTGGCGCATGACCACACCGATGATCCCCTGCGCGGCGGCGGGCAGCATGTCGGTGACCGGAATTGGGGTCGCCATATGATCATAGCCAAGACGGCGCAGACCCGCCATGGCGAGGAAGGTGGCATCGGCCTGGCCTTCCTCGAGCTTGCGCATGCGGGTCTGCACATTGCCGCGGAAGGTGACAACCTGAAGATCGGGGCGCAGGGCGAGGGCCTGTGCTTCGCGTCGCAAGGAGGCGGTGCCGAGGCGTGCGCCTTTCGGTAGCTCGCGCAGGGATCTGGCGGTATGCGAGACGAAGCCGTCGCGCGGATCTTCGCGCTCGGGAAAGGCGACGAAGACCTGGCCGGGTGGCAGGAGGGAGGGCACATCCTTCAGGCTGTGCACCGCAATGTCGATTTCGCCGAGACTGAGCGACTCGTCTAGTTCGCGGGTGAACAGGCCCTTGCCGCCGGAATTGATCAGGCGTTCGGAGGTCAGCTTGTCGCCGGTGGTTGTGAAGGTCACAATCTCGGCTTCGATGGCGCCGCCGGACGCCTCGTTCAGGCTGGCGGCAATCTGGTGGGCCTGGGCCAGCGCCAGCGGCGAGCCTCGGGTGCCGAGACGGATGGAACGAGGGGCGGAAGCGGCGCGTGTGTCTGTCATTGCCCTTACCTAGACGGGGATTCCCCGATTGCCAATTCAGCCCGGATTGACGAAGGGGCTGCTGGGGGGTACGGGATTTTATCGTTAAACGGAAAGTCCGTTCTCAGGAGACCCCCATGATCCGTACCGCCGTTTCGGCCCTTGCCTTGATTGCCGCCCTTGGCGCCTGCGCGCCAAACACCAATACCGAAGCGCTCGACAAGCAGGCCGCCCCAGAGAGCCAGGCCGCTGTCAGCGCCGAGCTCAATACCTGGTTCGATGCCAAGTATGAGGAACAGCTTCAGTTCAGCCCGATCCAGCTCTCTTTCCTCGGCCGTAAGGACAAGAATGACCAGATTGACTGCTTCACTTATGCCTGCGCCGACGAGCAACTCGCCTGGCTGAAAGCGGCCACCGACGAGATGAAGGCGACCTATGATTATGCCAGCCTGTCGCCCGCCGATCAGGATTCCTATGATCTCTGGGTCTACCAGTATGACCGCGCCGCCGCGAGTGTTGCCTATCGCGGCAACGGTTTCATCTTCGACCAGATGAACGGCGTGCAGAGCTTTGCAGCCACCTTCCTGATGCAGTTCCATACGGTGGATGAAGAAGCCGATGCGCGCGCGCTGGTCGCCCGGTACACGGCCGCCGCCGCTGCCATGCAGGATGCGCTGGCGATCACAAAGGCGAACGCCGGCAACGGCGTGCATGCGCCTAAGTTCGCCTATGAAGGCGTGATCGACGAGTCGAAGAAGATCACGACAGGTGCTCCGTTCACGAATGGTCCCGATTCGGCCATCTGGGCCGATTTCAAGGGCGATGTGCAGAAGCTGGTCGATGGTGGCAAGATGACACCGGAAGCCGCCGCCGAACTCACCCAGGAGGCCGAAGCGGCGCTCAAGGGCCCGTTCCTGACTTTCTACAATGACCTGATCGCCTTCTGCACCGCCGATATGGCGAACTCGCCAGCTCCGGCTGGTCCGCAGGGCGCAAACCTTCAACCGAATGGCGAGGCCTATTACAACTTCATGCTGGCCGGCATGACGACGACCTCCATAACTGCCGACGAGATCCACAATCTGGGCCTCTCCGAAGTCACCCGTATCCAGGCCGAGATGGAAGCAATCAAGACCGAAGTCGGTTTCACCGGCACGCTGCAGGAATTCTTTGCCAGCATCCGCGATGCGAAGGATGACGAACGCCATTACTATCCGAATACGGATGAAGGCCGTGAGGCCTATATCGCGGACGCCACTGCCGCGATCAACAATATCAAATCCAAGCTGCCGGAGTATTTCGGCATCCTGCCGAAAGCCGATCTGGTGGTGAAGCGCGTCGAAGCCTTCCGCGAACAGCCGGGCGCCGCCCAACACTATTATCCCGGCACGCCGGACGGTTCGCGCCCGGGCATCTACTACGCTCACCTCTCGGACATGAAGGCGATGCCAAAAGGCGAGCTGGAAGTGATCGCGTATCATGAAGGCCTGCCGGGCCACCATATGCAGATCTCGATCGCGCAGGAGCTGACCAGCGTGCCGAAATTCCGCACCCAGGCGGGCTTTACGGCCTATTCGGAAGGCTGGGGTCTCTACTCGGAGAAGCTGGCGTCCGAAATACCGGGCACGTTCGAAGATCCGTACTCTGATTTCGGCCGCCTCGGCTCTGAAATCTGGCGCGCCATCCGTCTTGTGGTGGATACCGGCCTGCACTCCAAAGGCTGGACGGAAGAGCAGGCAGTGCAATACTTCCTCGCCAACTCCGCCATCACCGAAGAGCAGGCCCGCTCCGAGGTCCGGCGCTATATCGTGATGCCGGGCCAGGCGACCGCCTACAAGATCGGCATGATCCGCATCCAGCAGCTGCGTGCGAAAGCCGAAGCGGAACTGGGCGACAAGTTCGACATCCGCGCCTTCCACGACACGGTGCTCGGCGGCGGTGCCCTGCCGCTCGACGTGCTGACCCGGAAAGTGGATCAGTGGATCCTCGGCGTGAAGGCCGCCTAAG
>JBGTKN010000022.1:0-18782 GCA_041744615.1 Hyphomonas sp.
GGGTGACGATGTCGGCATCGGCCCCCCCCGGCAGACGGCCCAGCACGCCCGCCTGGCCGGCCGGGTTGCGCGGCACCACGCGCCAGGCATCACCTGATGCAATGGCGGCGTAGCCCTGGACGCGCAGCACGGACAGAAAGAGTTTCCAGACACCTTCCGCGTCAAGCGGCTCCTGCGAAAGGACCGTCACCTTGCCGGTCACCGCCGGGTCGAGGATCAGTGTCCGGCCGGTAACTGCGGAGACATCATCTGCGAAGACCTGAATATCAACGTCCCGCGCATTGAGCAGGAACGACCGGGCACCTGCTTCAGTGGCGGCTGGAACCACCTTGGCCTCCTGTCCCAGGACAGGGCCTGAGCAGGTGCTGAAAAGCAGAATCAGAAAGAGCAGACGTGGGAGGGACATGCGAAGCCTATTTGAGGGGAAAGGAAAGAACGAGCGTCTGCCCGCCGCGGAGCACCTCGACCCGGGCCCGGCCCGAAGCCACGGCCTGTTCGAACAGAAGCCGGTCAGCTGCCGCGTCACCCACCTGAGATCCATTGACCTTGACGACCTTGTCGCCGGGTTTAAGTCCGGCGGCGAGCAGGATCGGGGGTGTTTCGGGACCCACAATGTATCCGTCTGGAGCCCGCTCGAGACCGAAGCTTTCGATCAGTACCTGCGGGTTGGCATTCATCTGAGTACGGATAGAGTTTTTGGCGATGTCGCTGGCGGGTTGCAAGCCGCGTTCGCCAGCGACCGTCCCCGCAGAATACTCAACCGCCATCGCCGCATAGAGCGGAGGCAGACGGCTTGCCCGCGCGGGAACGGGAAACGCGACCAGCATGTTCTGGCCTCCGATTTCGACAATCACCTGGCGCGCTTCGATATGCTGAAGCGTGCCAAGACCGCCGACGTCTTCGCCAATCCGGTAAATATCCATAGCACCGCCAGAAACCGACAGCGTCGCGGTGGACGCAGCCTTGTCTTCCGACAGGCGCACGGCATGCAAGGTGAGCTGGTCCGTTGTTGCGGTATCAGACCACCCCGAAGCCGCACCGCGCGTGAAGGTTCCGAACGGAGCGGCCGAGATCAGGGCGTCGACCGTGCCGCCTGCGTTTGCATAGGTTGGCCGCGTTCCTTGTCCGGGCAACGGCGCGGGCAGGGGGTCTGCGCCAAAGACCGCCCAGGCAAGGCGCGATATCTGCACACCGGTCGCCGCCACGCCCAACGCCAGCAGGATCCAGGCGGCGATTGAATACACCCTTGCCTTCATCGGGCGGCCCGGGTGTCGATGAAACCGGTAAGCTGGCTCAGGGGCGCCGCACCCTCCAGGGTGAACACCTCGATGTTGACCTGGGTCAGTTCCGGATCGCTGGTTGCGGCGAGGCGGGTCTCTACCCGCCACGACCTGTCTGCCATCTCCACAACCTGGAGCGCGCTTGCGCCGGACGGCGAAAGGCGCAGTTCGACCAGCCGGTTCGCCGCAACGGTGTCGGTGACAAAGACGGTTTCGAACCGCTCAAGCCTTGCAGCATGTTGCTGCGCGGTTTCAATGAGCGCGACACCCGCAACCGCTAGAATGGTCATGGCGACCAGCACTTCGATGAGGCTGAAGCCGTGACTGGTCCGTCGGTTGGATGAATACACTGTTGTGCTTTCCATCAGGACGCCGTCTCGCGCAGTTTGATGTCCGCATCGTAGTTTTCGCCGCCCGGCTTCCCATCAGCGCCGAGGGACATCAGGTCAAATGCGCCGGACTCGCCAGGCATGCGGTAAACATAGGGATTGCCCCAGGGGTCCAGGGGCAAGGTGTCGAGATAGCCTTCCGGATGCCAATTCCGGGGAACCGGCTCTCTGCCGGGCCGTTCGGCAAGGGCAACAAGTCCCTGCGCGGTGGAGGGATAGGTCCGGTTATCGAGCCGGTAGAGTTGCAGCGCAGCAGCGAGAGAGGCGATGTCATTGCGGGCGACCGTGACACGTGCATCATCCGGACGGCTTATGACATTCGGAATGATCATGGCCGAGACGAGGCCGATGATCACCAGCACGATCAGGGTCTCGATCAGGGAAAGGCCCGCTTCCGGAGACAAAGGGCGGCCCGGCGATTTGGACTTAAGCTGCATCGTTTGTTCCTGGTTTGACGTAACTGCTCTGACCAGCGCATGAGCGATCAGGACAGTTACGATGAGCAAACCGGGAAAGGTGCAGCGGCGGGCAGCGTCCCCGTCTGTTTCGGCAGGCTCGGGCGGGGTTTCCGGGCCGGCGGAAGCAGACTTTACCCAGCCCCCTGCGGAAATGCCTGCTGCCTATTCAGACGGGATTTTGTGGGTGCCATCGGAGCGTGTTCATTTGGCGCGGATAAACCTGCCGCTCGCCAGATCGGCCGGCCGGCTTAAAGCCCTGCCGTTTGCCTTTGAGCCCCTGCTCGGGCAGCCGCTTGAGGAAATGCATGTGGCGCTCGGCCCGGAAATCGGAGGCGCGGATTATGTTGCGGCCGCCATCAGCCGCCAAACCATGCAGACTTACGCAGACCGGGCCGGGAAAGCCGCCAGGCTCGTGCCGGATGTCTTCCTGTTGCCGGTGCCGCCATCCGGTGCCTGGAATGCCGGCGAGATTGATGGCCGTATCCTTGTCCGGACGCCGGACGGGGCTGGCTTTGCTGCGTCGAACCGGGCCTTTGCGGCCTTTCACGAGGCAGCAGGCCGTCCCGAATGCCGCTTGATGTTCGGATCACCAGACGGGCTTCCCGCAATGACGCGCCTCGGCCCTGAGACTTGGCCCGCGCAACCTGCATGGCTTGATTTGCGCCAAGGCACTTTTGCGGCCGGTCGCCAGGTGGAGGCGGCCCGCCCGGTCGCGCAGGCGCAGATCGCCGCGGCTGTCCTTGTACTTTTCACCGTTGCGCTGGGCGCAGAAGCCTGGACGGTTTCCGCGGCTGCGGATCGGATGAGCGCAAGGCTCTCGGCCAGCCTTGCCGAGAAGTTTCCGGACGCGCCTGAAGGCGCGGACCCGGCAGAGACCATCGAATCCATAAGCGCTTCGTTCACGCAAACGAATGCAGACGGGATGATTGCCGTTTTGTCCCTCGCCTCTGGCGCTTTCGATTCCATCGGCGGCATGGCGTTGCAACGGGCTGATTTCAGTGCGGGCGAAGCGCGCCTTGATCTTTCACTTGAAGCTGGAAGCGTTGAAGCCCTTTACGAATATGTCAGCCGGCTTGAAACGGAGGGTCTCCTGGCCAGTGTTGCGAATGTCGAGGCGATCCCGGGCGGCGCAGAAGGCCTTGTGTCGATTTCTGCGGGAGGAGGTTCGCCATGAGTCTGAAGTCCCTCAGGATCAAGGCTGCGCAGTGGTGGCGGGCAAAGTCCAATCGCGATCAGGGTATCCTTGCCGCGGCCATGGTGCTGCTGCTTGCGGTAACCTGGTACCAGTTTGCATGGTCACCGCTTGACGGTGCGCGCCGGGCCGCAAGGGGAGAAGTCCAGCGGCTGGGGGAGGCGTCGCAGATGCTTGCGCGGCTGCCGTCAAACGCGGCAGGGGCGGCGCGCGAGCCTGGCAGCCTGCAGGCTTTGATCACCGGCAGGGCTGCGGCAGAAGGACTTGTTGCGTCCGCGGTAGAAACCCCTGGGTCAAATCTTGTTGTATCCTTTGACACTGTGCCTTTCGATCCCCTTGCGCGCTGGCTTGACTCAGTAGGCGGTATGGCCGGTGTCCGCATAGAGGCCGCGCGGATAGAACGCCGCCCGGAGCCGGGGACCGTCTCCGCCGATATAGAATTGTCGCTGCCATGACCCCGGCATTGATACTGCCCTACGGGTTTGCCTTGCGTGCGGGCATCATTGCCGGTCAGGACACGGCAGGCGCCTGCAAACTGTTCTTGCGTCCCGGGATTGTCATCAGCTCTCTGATTGAGGCGCAGCGGATATGCGGCGGACCGATTGATCCTGAGCCGCTCAGTGCAGCTGAATTCGAAGACCTCCTGTCTGAAACCTACCGGTCCAGCGCGAGCAGGGCGGCTGATCTTGCGGCGGGCGCAGCGCCCGATCTGATGGCACTCGCAGAGAACGCTGCAGAAGTTGAAGACCTTCTCGATGCCCGTCAGGATGCGCCCGTGGTGCAACTCATCAACGCTTTGCTGATCGAAGCCATTCGCGAGAAGGCATCGGATGTCCATGTCGAGATGCACGAACATCGTCTGCTGATCCGGTTCCGGATCGACGGCGTGCTGCAGGACAGACTCGAGCCGAAGCGCACGCTCGGGCCGATGCTTGTCAGCCGCATCAAGGTGATGGCGGGCCTAGATATCGCTGAAAAGCGCAAACCGCATGACGGGCGCGTCACGCTGTCTTTGGGCGGGCACGAGATTGACATCCGCGTGTCCACGATCCCCTCTCAGTATGGCGAGCGGGTTGTAATGCGTCTGCTTGACCGGACGACCGCGCGGTTTGATCTGACCCGCCTCGGGATGAGCGGGCGCGATCTGACCGCAACGCGCCGACTGCTCGAAAAACCCGGCGGCATGATCCTGGTGACCGGCCCGACCGGGTCGGGCAAGACGACCACGCTCTACTCGGCAATCTCTTATCTCAACAGCCGCGAACGCAACATCATGACGGTCGAGGACCCAATCGAATACGCTTTCGATGGTATTGGCCAGATGCAGGTCAATCCGCAGAAACAGCTGACATTCGCCGAAGGGGTCCGGGTCTTGATGCGGCAGGATCCGGACGTCATCCTGATCGGCGAAATCCGCGATCCGGAAACAGCCGCCGCCGCAATTCGTGCGACAACGTCCGGCCATCTTGTGCTCGCAACACTGCATACAACGAGCGCAGTGGCGAGCATTGTCCGCCTCATCGACATGGGCGTTGACCGCTACCTCCTGGCCACGCTTGTCTCCGGCCTGATCGCGCAGCGGTTGGTCAGGTGCCTTTGCGAGACGTGCAGGCAACCTGGAATGGTCACGGCAGAGGAAGCGCAGCGTTTGGGCGGGATGATGGAGGCCGGCGACGGAGTGTTCCGAGTAGCTGGCTGTAAAGATTGCAATTTTCAAGGGTACCGCGGCCGGACCGCCATCTATGAAGTCGTGGTGTGTGACACCGGAATGGGTAGCCTGATCCATGAAGGCGCTGCCCAATCCACGCTAGCCGCCTACGCACGCAAGGCCGGTCCGGGCTTGCTTGAGGACGGTCTGTCGCGCGTGCGCAATGGTGTGACGACGATCGAAGAAGTCGTTGCCGCCGCTGAACTTGAGGAGCCAAAGGCAGATGGCTGAATTCCGTTACGAAGCAGTCGATGCCACGGGGAACGCGGCGCGCGGCAGACTTCAGGCGCCGGACGCGGCGGCTGCGCGCAGCACGCTGCGTGACCGCGCCCTTTTGCCCGTCAGCGTAGAACCGGTGGGCCCGGATGCTGAACAGGTCTGGTCAAACAAGCTGCCAAGACTGGAAAGGGCACTTGGTGCGGCCACGCTGAGCCGGATCACGCGCCAGCTTTCCACGCTGCTTGCCAACGACATCCGGGTCGAGGATGCCCTGATGATCGTAGCCCGGCAGGGCACAGCCCCGAGAATCTCAAGGATCCTTGCCGAAGTCCGCAAGCAGATCATCGACGGGCAAAGCTTTGCGGCGTCGTTGGCAAATCAAGGGCGTCAGTTCCCGAAACCCTATATCGCAGCGATCGCTGCCGGCGAAACTTCAGGCCGCCTTGATGCCGTCATGCACCATCTCGCCGAGCATACCGAAGCTGCATGGACCAATCGGCGGACAATCGCTTTTGCCCTGATTTATCCCGGCTTCCTCGCACTGGTGTCGGCCTTGATCATCACCCTCCTGATGACCCAGGTCGTGCCGGACATACTGGGCGTCTACCAGCGCCGGGGGACTGAGCTTCCGCTCGCCACGCAGATTCTGGTCGCCTTATCGCAAGGCGTACGGACCGCGGGGCCTGCGATACTTGTGGCCAGTGCATTGATGGCGGCGTTTGCGGCCTGGTTCATGTCAACTCCGTCCGGAAGCCTGGCAGTCTCGGCGAGGGCACTGCGCTTTCCCGTCGTCGGCGCCTTCCTGAAACAGAAGCACGCCGCGCAGATTGCATCGACGCTCGCAATTCTCGTGCAATCGGGCGTCCCGCTCGTGCGTGCCCTGAGAATCTCCGCTGAAGTATCGGGCAGCGCGCATGTGAGAAATCTCTTCCGTGCGGCGGCATCGGAGGTTGGAGACGGTGCGCCGCTGGACGCAGCGCTGGCACGTACCGGCGTGTTGCCGCAGATGATGCTGTCGATGATTGCAGGCGGTATCCGCTCCGGCGAGTTGGGCGCTGCACTTGCATGGACAGGGCGAGATGAACAGGCCGCGTTCGACCAGAAGCTCAAGGCGCTGACGGCGCTGATAGAACCGTTGATACTCCTGCTCATGGGCGGCATCATTTTGTTTATCGTCATGGCAATCCTGACTCCAATCACCCGTCTCAATGCATTAGCCGGGAGTTGATCCGTGGCGTCTGAAAACGGATTTTCGCTGATAGAAGTCTTGGTTTCCCTGGCACTTCTGAGCTTTGCGGCCCTGTCAGGGTTCATCCTAATTGACTCGCTGTCGCGGGTTCATACGCGTCTTGACGAGAGGTTTGCACGGCTGGAAGCGTTGCAGATATTTCTCGCCGATTTCTCGCGGGACGTGTCATCAGCCGAAAATGTAGTCCTCCTGTCGGGTGACGGTGCGCTGACGCTGGGCACCGGTGATTGTAACGGAGCCATACAATATGCGGTGCTATCGGAAACACTTGTGCGGGAAGTGGCAGGATGCCCCGAATCCCGGTTCGAACTTCGCGGAATTGCAGATGCGCGCTTCTTGGTGATCAGCGCCGGCATGCAGACTTCGGCTACCTGGCCGCCGGAAAGCGATGCTGATCTGACGGCCCGTGCGGTTCGTCTCGACCTCACCTTCCGTGGGCGAACGCCCGGCCCGAGTGTGCACAAGCTGGTTGACCTGCCGGGCAGGCCCGCGCCGTGAGGACGAGGGAGTCCGGAATGGTCCTTGTCCAGGTGCTCGGGATCGTCGCCTTGGCAAGTGCGATCGCGGCGACGATGCTCGTGCTGCAGGAACGGGCTGCCCATCACACGCGCATCGCGAGAGACCACTTGCAGGCAGAGGCGCTTGCAATGGCCGGCGAGACTTCGGTGCTGGTCGCCTTTCGGCGAGACGGCGAAACACATCCGCTCGAAGACCACTACGCGGAAGCCTGGTATACGGCGTCGCAGGTGCCGATCGAGACCAGCGCGGGGCGTTTCTCTGTCACGCTTCGCGATGCTCAGGCGAAGTTCAATCTTAATCGCCTTGTGAGCGGCTTGTCGGACAGGGTTCTGTTTAACCGCATTGCTTCTCTAGCAGGTCTGGCTCCCGAAACAGGTGACAGGATCGTTGCAGGGCTCAACAGCGGCATTGAACTCTCCGCGCTTAGCGACCTGCTGGATCTTGGACTTACACTGGAAGAAATAGATGCGCTTGCGCCCTGGGTGACAGTTCTGCCGCGCCGGGCCGAACTCAATCTGAATACGGCAGATCCTGACCTGGTGCGCGCTGTCCTTGCAAATCCGGCTGCCGCCTCGCAATTGATTACGAGGCGGGAAGCTGGACAAAGACAGGCCAGCGGACCGGGCGTCCTGCTTCCCCCGGGCACCGGTCTGGTGACCGGACACCTCGAAGTGGAGATCGCTGTGCAAAGCGGATCGGCAAGCGTAAGTTTGAGCAGCCTGATCGCGCGCGAACAAGGTCAGGGCGGCATTGAAACTTATATCGTTACCCGGCGCTGGAATTAGAAAAGCGGCGAAACCTAAGGGCTTCGCCGCTGATATTGTTTAACCTGACGTACCGCTACATAGGGTCCGGAATGTCAATCGGGTCGGCCGTCAGGCTGATCGCGATCACATCCCCCGCCTGCGGATCCCTTGGCTCGCCGGTCGCAGCGATCCCGAATATCATGGAAAACCCGATACCGAGCTGGCTTTGGACAGGCAATGGCGGAGCCGGCACGAACGGGCTTCCACCCGTACCACCTCCGTCACCGGACCCGCTACTTCCGCCGCAGGAAACGAGGGTGGCCGCTGCAGCGACGGCCA
The DNA here is from genome assembly GCA_041744615.1 of Hyphomonas sp. Classification (GTDB taxonomy): domain Bacteria; phylum Pseudomonadota; class Alphaproteobacteria; order Caulobacterales; family Hyphomonadaceae; genus Hyphomonas. The sequence continues at coordinate 8,100 of JBGTKN010000022.1, forward strand.
GGGCCGCCCGTGCCAGTGCTTTCAAGTCATAAGTATGCATGTCTGATCCTCCTCAGTTATTGGGCGAGCCGGGGATCGGGTCGTTCAGGTAGGGGAAGGCGTTCTGCAGTTCTGCGGCGCTGATCGGCGCGCCGTCCGTGAACGGAACATTGCCAACCGGCGCATCGCCGGGTTCGCAAAGACCCAGGCTGGTAGGCGTGCCGTTGATCGGCACGGGATGGCAGAGCGCTCCCATCACGACGCGCAGGGCGATGTCGACGGTATCGTCGCCCGGTCGCCGGCCATTGGGGAAGCCTGCCAGGTCGTTGCCGGCGACTCCAAAGGTGCTTTGCAGATTACGCGGTGTCGGCGCGATCGCCGTATTCAGCCGCATCATTTCCGAGGGCGTGACGGTGGCTTGCTGGTTTAACGTCGGAATGCCGGTCAGGAACGCGGCCACCAGGTCATTGCGCGGGAAGTTCGAAGGTGCGAGATCCTGGATATTGGTACCAAGCGTCTGGTTGACCGCATCCCGGAACAGCAGGTTGAGAATTGCGGGCAGGGTGGGGTTGGTCACGTAATCTGCCAACACACCATCCTGGCGGGGTTCCGCGGCATTGAACAAGTCCTTTTGCGGCAGGCCTATGACCAATTCGTTGACGAGCGGCGCCGACAAGCGCGATTGCTGGACGAACGCGCCGCCATAGAGCGATGTCTGTTTATAGGTCGGAGACGGGTCTTCGATCTCTGCCTGCGGCAGGCTCGCTGTCGTCCAGGCACCGATGACGCCGTTGCCGCTGCCTGTCAGGCAATCGATGGGAAGCTCGAGCGCGAGCGAGGTTACATTCGCCTTTCCGACCAGATCGTCATTGGCGCGGTCCTGAGTGATGCCGCCGGGAAAGCCTCCGCGGTCGCCCGCGCCGGGGGCGCTGTCACCTTCAATCGGCACGAGATTGACGAGGTCGAAGATTTCGCCAAGGTTGACCGCGAAGGCTTCGGCGCGCTGGCCTACGAAAACCTTGCCGTTGGCAGAGCAGCCGGGAACCGAAATCTCGTAAACGAACTGGTTGGCATAGGCCGGATAGTTGGCAATTGTCTTGTTGCCGACATTGTCGAGCGGCTTCAGGAAATTGGTCCCGCCAACCCGCACATTTGTCACCGGTGAAGGCGTGCCAGAGCGGCGGTCGCCCCGTATCACAGTAAGGGAGTAGGCCTCGCGCTCACCGAGATTGGCGTCGTTTGGCGCGCTGACAGGGCCTGCGGCCCGCAGCGCGATCGGCATGGTCTTGCCGGCAATGTTGAGCGTGATGCCCGTATCGTTAACAAGCGTATTTTCAAAATTGAACTGGAAGGTCAGGTCTTCGACCGCGTCGCCATTGCTGTCGATGTGGATCTCGTAAATCGCATCCGGGTCCAGGGTGAAATAGTTAGGGCCGCCATAAGGGGCTTGAAGCGGCTGGTAGTTCGCAATGAACGTGACGAAACCAGCCCGGCCGGGCTCATAGCTGCGGAACATGTAAAAATCTGTGCCATCGACCTTTGGCTGCTCCGTGCTGCCGGGTGCCTCTCGGTGGCTTGAACCATAGCTTGGTAGTGCTGCGATTCCGAGCGCCATTGCGCCGGCGCAGGTCATCATTAGGGTGCGCTTCAGATGCATGATCATATCTCCATTTGATCTCTCTCGCCCCAAATCATCAGCCCTGCGGAATTCTCTCCGGCCTGGAGATTCAAGGGTGTCGCCACCGGTTTTTGCCGGCTGCAAACCAGTTACGATGGTCAAAGACGAAAGGGTGCAGGCTGCGATCACTAAAAGTTTTTCGTGATCTACGACGCTGGCATGCTAGGTTTAAGCACACGATGATGCAGGTGGTGCCCCGTGAGCGATCAGTTTGAGGAGACGAACAGGCTGCTCGCCCTGGCTCTTGAACGCTGTGCCGCCGGGGAAAAGAAAGCGTTCACCACCATTTATGAGCTGACTTCGGCGAAGTTCGCGGCGATCGTGAATGCAAAGGTCGACTGCAGCGAAACTACGCGTGATATTCTGCAGCGTGCGTACACGGCCATCTGGCTCAATGCGGCAAAGTACGACCCAGCCAAGGCAAAGCCTTTCACATGGATGCTGGTGATCATGCGCAACCGGGCAGTGGACGTGCTGAGAGAACGCGAGCGGTCGCGTCCCCATACCGAACTCGACGAAGACATGGAAGACGACATTTCGCTGACGCCTGACCAGCAGGCGCGGCTGAAGCAGGCCGGAGCCCTTCTGAACCGCGCGCTCGCCGATTTACCGGACCCCATGGCGCAGGCGGTCTTGATGCACGTGACCGAGGGCTTCACCTGCAAGGAGATCGGCGAACGCCTCGGCGCGCCGCCAAACACCGTGAAGAGTTGGATCCGCAGGGGGCTTGAACGGCTCAGGGAGCAGATCCCTTATCACTCCAGCGACACGGCGATCTGATGGCCATTTCTGGCAGACGTCTTGCACCGGACGGAGCATGCTCAGCGTATCAGCCTTCAGAGATGGAGGAGATCCCATGCCCCGTACCCTGATTGCTTTATTTTTGTTCCAGATCTTTGGGGGCGTAGCGTCGGCCCATGATTTCTGGTTGGAGCCCGAACAGTTTTTGACCGTGGAGGCTGGCCGTCTTGAAGTGACCGCCAAGGTCGGCCACGCCGATGATGTCGGGGAATGGCCCGCCGATCCTGCGCGCGTGCTTGCCTTGCGCCTCGTAAGCGAGAACGGTATCAAGGATGTTCAGAGCGAACTGGCCAACAGGCGCTCTCAGGGACGCTTCGGGTTCTCGTTGCCACAACCGGGCGTGCACGTTCTCACTCTGGAATCAACCGGCGCCATAAGTGATCTGCCAGCAGGCCAGTTTAACGCCTATGTCGAAGAAGAAGGACTGACACCGGTAGCCGAACATCGCTCGGCTGAAGGGTTGATGCAGGCTAATGGCCGGGAAGTTTACTCACGAAGGGCCAAGGCGATCGTCGTTGCCGGCCCGCTGGATGGCGGCGCGTGCAACACGCAGGTCCTGACGCCCATTGGTCTCACCCTAGAAATTACGCCGCTTGTTCTGCCGGCTTGCCTAGAGCCGGGTGCGAGCCTGCCGATTGAAGTACGGTATCGCGGAGTGCCGCTGGCCGGCGCGACGCTTCATCTTGTGAGGCTTGGTGCAGATGCTGGCGATATGGGCCAGTGGGTCACTGGGGCGCAAGGTACGGCCTCTTTGCCCTATCCCGGGGCGGGGAACTGGATGTTACAGTCGGTGTGGTCTGCTCCACTTTCGGGTGACCCGCGAGGCGATTATGATACGGTTTTTTCGAGCTTGAGTTTTTCGGTAGGAAATATTCAGCCATGATATCAAGAGGGGGCGATCGGAAACAGTACCCGGGCACCGGCGTTGAAAGCCGCCTGCAAGGGTGTGTATCCGGCGCCGGATGACCGTTAAAAGTTCAGGTTTGGTTTTGGCGCATCGCCGCAATAGAGGAAGAGGTTTGTTCGTTCGATGATGGTTCAAGAAGGAGGCTGGCGATGACGACTGCATCGTCCGAGCGTGAAACGCTCGCGATTGCCTTCCTGACCGGGCAGGCGAGTAAAACTGAAGCCGCCGAGTTCGCGCGGCTGTCTGCGGAAGATGCTGAGTTTCGCGGTCTTGTGCGTGAGCTTGAAGTCTGGCTGGCCCCGCTTCACTCAGCCCCCGCCGGGATTGAGCCGCCTGCAGGTATGCTGGCCGAGATCCTCGCAAACCTGCCAGCACAGCCGCCTCAGTCTGCGCCTGTTCGCGCAGCAGCCCGTCCTGGCTCGCGCGTGCACTGGGTGTGGCGCCCCGCAGCCATCGTCGCCACTGCAGCCGCCGTCTTCGCGACGGCAACGCCATTCTGGAATAGGCCGGTTGAAAGTCAGGATTCTGTAACCCCCGTCATCGCGGCGGAGAACAGTCCAAGCTTCGTCGCCGCGCTGGCAAACAATGGCGACGCGCAGGTCATCGTCATTGTCTATGATCCGAACGAGGAGCGTATTCTCGCGCGTTATTCCAATGTGGCGCCGCCCGACGACGGTGTCTGGCAACTCTGGCTGATCCGCGACAGTTTGCCGGCGCCTCAATCGATCGGGTTGATTTCTCGTGAAACCGGCGCAGGTGGTCAGGCGGAGCTGCGCTTCTCGGAGCCGCTCCTTCCAGGAGGGGACCTTCTCGCGATAAGTCTCGAACCCGTCGGTGGCTCTCCGGAAGCGGGGCCGACCGGTCCAGTCCTATTCACCGGAAAGGTCTCGGACCTGAGTTGAACTAAGCGGCTTGCGCACTTATCCGCATGCAAAGCAGCAAGGCGCTGGTCAAGCCGCCGAGTTTTGTTCGTTTTCTGTATTATGCCTGATCTGTCTCAGGGCAGATGCTCAGAACGCGGCCAAGTCGGCCAACGCGCTTTCATGAAACCGGCTACACCAGCAGGCCCGGAACTGACGAATCTGGCTTCAGTTTTCTGCAGCAAAAGATATATCTTTTGCTGCGAGGCGTTATGGCGACACTGTTTGACAAGCTCTGGGGGATGCACCGGGTCGCGGACGCGGGCGACGGCTATGACCTGCTGGCCGTGGACCGACTGCTGCTGCATGAGCGCACCGGCGGCGTTGCGCTCAAATCCCTGGAGGAACAGGACTTGCCGGTGGTGCATGCCGCGCGCTGCTTTACCTTCATGGATCATATCGTGTCCTTCCGCGCAGGCCGGGCCCGTAATGAGGCGAGGTCCCCGGGGGGTGAGACGTTCATCCTCGAGACGCGGCGGCTGTCTGCAGATGCGGGCATCCGTATCATCGACACCGACAGTCCGGATCAGGGCATTGTCCATGTCGCAGGGCCCGAACTCGGGATTGTCCTGCCGGGGTTCACAGTCATGTGTCCCGACAGTCATACCTGCAGCCTGGGCGCGCTCGGCGCGCTCGCCTGGGGAATCGGATCGAGCGAGGCCGAGCATATTCTGGCAACCGGCACGATACGGGCGAGAAAGCCGCGGCAGATGAGGATCCGGGTGACGGGGGAACTGCGCGCCGGTGTCACCGCCAAGGACCTCGCCCTGTTCCTGATTGCCCGCCACGGCGCGCAGGGCGGGAACAGATGCGCGATCGAATTCTGCGGCAGCGCCGTCGACGCCCTCTCCATGGAGGGACGGCTGACCCTCTGCAACATGGCGGTGGAGTTTGCCGCCTACACCGCGCTTATCGCGCCGGATGAGCGCACGCTCGACTTTGTCCGTGGTCGGCAGCTGTCGCCGGCCGGTGAGGGCCTTCTGGAAGCAGAAAGCCATTGGCGCACCCTGTCCACAGACGCAGGCGCCGTCTTCGACACGGAGATCACACTCGATGCCGGCACGGTGACGCCGCAGGTGAGCTGGGGGACCAGCCCTGAAGAAACAATTGCGCTGGATGCCTGCGTTCCCGAGGGGTCGAACGTCCGTGCCCTGAGCTATATGGGCCTTGACTCTGGACAGCGCCTCGAAGGCCTGACCATCCAGGGCGCCTTCATCGGGTCCTGCACGAATGGCCGCCTCAGTGACCTCAAGATGGCAGCAGACCAGTTGCGCGGGAAAAAGATCGCCGCCGGGGTTCGGGGTGTCTGCGTTCCCGGCTCGCAGGGTGTCAAACGCGAAGCCGAGAAACTTGCCCTCGACCAGATCTTCATTGAGGCCGGATTCGAGTGGGGCGAGCCAGGCTGCGCGATGTGCTTTTATGCCGGCGGCGAAACATTTCCGTCCGGCGCCCGTGTCCTGTCGTCCACAAACCGGAATTTCGAAGGCCGTCAGGGACCCGGTGTGCGCACCCATCTCAGCAATCCTGCGGTCGTCGCAGCCTCGGCAGTCGCCGGATACATTACCATGCCGCAGCCTGCCCAACCTCTCGGAGAGACCGCGTGATGGCCGAACCGCTCGTGACCCATTCCGGACTTGCCGGCGCGCTGATGATCGACAATGTCGATACTGACCAGATCATCCCGTCACGCGAAATGCGCACGGTCAGCCGGGAAGGGCTGGCAGACGGCCTGTTTGCAGGATGGCGTTACGAAAGTCCCGGCAGCCGGACCCTGCGCGCCGACTTCGTGCTGAACCGGCACCCACCCGCCTCCATACTTATCAGTGGCCACAACTTCGGCTGCGGCTCCTCGCGCGAGCACGCGGTCTGGGCGCTCGCCGAGTTCGGCATCCGGGTGATCATCGCCAAATCCTTTGGCGAGATCTTCCACGGAAACTGCTATCGCAACGGTGTCCTGCCGGTCACGTTGCCAGCAGAGGATGTCGACCGGCTCGCATCTTCCTGCGACGGGCAGGTGATTGATGTAGATGTCCGTGCACAGACGGTCAGTGCGCGCGCCCTTCCGGGCTGGACCGGTGCTTTCGCGATCGGCGCCTATTCGAAGCGGCTGATCTCGGAAGGGCTCGATCCGATCCGGCTGACGCTCAAGGAGGCCGGCGCGATTGCGGGATTTCTTGAACGCGACCGGATCGATCGGCCCTGGGTCTATAACTAGGAGCTCCCGGCGGAGGCTACGCTGAGCGCAGGCGCCGCCGCTTCGACGATCCCGGCATCGATCAGGCGCTGTATCTCGTCCTCTGCGAGGCCGAGCCCGGAAAGGATCTGGCGCGACTGGGCGCCGATCCGGGGGGGATCGAGAAACAGGCCCGGGCGCACGCCGTCGATTGCGAGCGGCATGGCGGGAAGGGAAATTTCCTCGCCGCCAGGCAAGGTCATCTCCAGCAACCCGCCGCCCGCGTTCAGGTGCGGATCATCGAACATGTCCTCGGGTCGCTGGATGGGGGCAAAGGGCAGGCCCGTGCGCTCGAGCCGCGCCATCAGATCCTGTTTCGAGAAGGCAGCGAAGAGTTCGCGCAGGCGCGGAATGATCTCGCTGCGGCGCGCCACCCGCGCGTTGTTCGTCGCGAGCGAGGCATCGCTCGCCCAGTCCTGCAATCCGAAATCCCGGCAGAAGGTGGCCCATTGATTGTCGGAGACAACGCCGATGAAGACTCTCTCGTCGCCCAGCACATCGAAGACGTCGTACACCGCCCAGGCCGAAATACGCGCCGGCATCGGCGCGGCCGGCGCGCCGGTCACGGCGTATTGCGCCATATGCTGGCCGACGAGGAAGACGGTGGTCTCGAACAGCGAGGCGCTGATATGACGTCCCCGGCCCGTGACGTGGCGGTCCTGCAGCGCGGCCAGGATGCCGATGGCTCCGAACATGCCCCCCGTGACATCGATGACGGAGGCGCCCGCCCGCAGCGGGCGTCCCGGCGGCCCGGTCATGTAGGCAAGTCCGCCCATCATCTGCGCGACTTCGTCCAGCGCGGTGCGGTGGGAATAGGGGCCGTCAAGGAAACCCTTCTCGGAACAGTAGATCAGACGGCGATTGCGCGCCGAGAGGTCGGCATATCCGAACCCCATGGCGTCGAGCCCGCCGGGCCGGAAGTTCTCGATGAAGACATCTGCCTCGTCGATCAGGCGCAGCGCGATGTCCTTGCCGCGAGCCGATTTCAGGTCGACTGCGAGACTCTGCTTATTGCGGTTATACATCGGGAAATAGCCCGCGCCCGAGCCGCTGAGCTGGCGGGTCTTGTCTCCGCCGATGGGTTCGACCTTGACGACCTCAGCGCCAAGATCCGCCAGGACAAGACCGGCCGCCGGTCCCATCACCATGTGCGTGAACTCCACCACCTTTAGGCCGGCCAGCAACCCGGTTCCCGAAGTCATTGCCTGATTTCCTTGTCCAACCCGTTCAAAGGGGCTTTGAATCAACTGACAATGTCAATAGATATATCATTTGAAGCTGCCGTCACTCCCCGACAACCAAAAGGAGCTTGTGAATAATGACGCAGCAAGAGGTCCTGATCAGCGAAGTCGGGCCGCGCGATGGCTTGCAGAATTGCAAGACCGCGATGCCCACCGAGGTCAAGAAGCGCTGGATCGCGGCGCTCGCGGCAACAGGTATCCGGGAGATCGAAGTCGGCTCCTTCGTCTCGCCGAAACTCCTGCCTCAGATGCAGGATACCGGCGAGATCACGCGCTTTGCCAAGACGCTCCCGGGACTGACGGTTGCCGTTCTCGTGCCCAATCTCCAGGGCGCTGAAGCGGCCATCGAGGCCGGCGCGGACAAGATCACCCTGCCGCTCTCGGTCAGCGAAACCCACTCGCTGCGCAATATCCGGCGCACGCATGAGCAGGTGATTGCAGAGGCGCGGGAGATTGCAACCCTGGTGCGCTCGCTGCCCGCTTCGCGCCGCCCCCATTTTGAGGGCTCGCTGTCGACCGCTTTCGGATGCACGCTGGAGGGGCCCATCCCCGAAGCGACGATCCTGCGGTGCGCCGAGCAGCTCATGGCTTCAGGCTGCGCCGAGGTGGGCCTGTCGGATACGACCGGCTACGCCAATCCCGCCGCCGTGCGCCATCTCATCCGCGCCGTGCGCCGGGTTGTGGGTGAGACAAACCTCACCGGCGTCCATCTCCACAACACCCGCGGCCTGGGCCTTGCCAATGCACTTGCGGCTTTCGATGAGGGCATAACAACCTTCGACAGCTCTCTCGGCGGCCTTGGCGGCTGTCCCACGGCGCCCGGCGCAAGCGGCAACATCGTCACCGAAGACCTCGTTTTCCTGTTCGAATCGATGGGCATCGCCACCGGCATCGACCTTCCGGCGCTGATGGCGACGCGCCAGATCGTGTCGGACGCCATGCCGCTGGAAGACCTCTACGGTTTCACCCCCAAAGCCGGCCTGCCGCTCGGCTTTCATCCCGCCCGCGCCGCAGACTGAGCCCGCGGGCCCTCAATGAACAATCTCCCGGCTCTCGTCACCCTTGTCGCCTATGCGTGCATCCTCTTTGCCATAGGCGCCTGGGCCTCGCGCCTCTCCCGCTCCGAGGAAGGCTTCCTGCTCGGTAGCCGCAATCTCGGCCCCTGGGTCGCGGGCCTTGCCTATTCGGCCTCCAGTTCGAGCGCCTGGGTGCTCCTCGGTTTTTCGGGCTTTGTCTACGCCGCCGGCCCCTCGGCGCTCTGGATGGTTCCCGGGATTCTGATCGGCTATGTCGTTGTCTGGCTCTGGGCCGGTCCGGTCCTTCAGTCGGCCAGCCGCGAGAAGGGGCACCTCACGCTGACCGACTTCCTGTGCGAGACCGCCGGTCCGCGCACCCGGCGCGCCATCCAGATCTCGGCCTCTGCCATGATCGCCTTTGCCTTTTCGTATTATGTCGCCTCGCAGTTCCAGGGCGCGGGCCTCGCTTTCGACGGCCTCTTCGGCACCGGCATCACGCCGGGCATTCTCATCGGCGCCGCAATCATCGTTGCCTATACCTTTCTCGGCGGGTTCGTTGCCGTCTCCCTGGTCGACACCTTCCAGGGAATCCTCATGGTGGCGGTTGCCGTCGTTCTGCCCGCGGCCGCCTTCAGGGCCGCGGGCGGACTTGAGGGGATTTCCCAGGCGGTGTCGGCGGCGCCGGACGCTTACCGCGATACGTTCGGCGGTCGCGCGGGCCTGATGGCCGGCGGTTTCGTACTCGGTCTCTTTGCCACCGGCTTTGGCGCGCTCGGCCAGCCGCACCTGATTTCCTGGATCATGGCAGCAAGAGACCGCAAGGCGCGCATCACGGGTGCGGGGATTGCCATCAGCTGGGGCATCGCCGTGTATTCCGGCATGGCCATACTCGGACTGTCGGGGCGGGCAATATTCGGCGCCGACGCGCCGGCGGAAGGCGTGTTCCTGGAACTCGCCGAAGAACTGTTGCCCGGTGTCCTCGCTGGGATCGTGACGGCAGCCATCCTCTCCGCAATCATGTCGACGGTGGACAGCCAGTTACTGGTCGCAGGCGCAGCCGTCAGTCATGACCTCGGCCTCGGAAAGCTGCTGGGCGGGCGTCATGTGCTCGCCTCCCGGCTGGCCATCCTTCTGGTCTGCAGCGCAGCCGTCGCCATTACCCTGTTACTGCCCGCCTCGATTTTCGAGCGCACCCTGTTTGCCTGGACCGCGCTCGGCGCAAGTTTCGGCCCGGTTGTCGTGCTCAGGGCTTTTGGCGTGAACGTGCTCGGCGCCGGCGTGCTCGCATCGATCCTCACCGGGTTCGCCGCTTCCCTCGCTTACGAATTCTGGCTGCCTTCCGGACCGGGGGATGTCTGGGCGCGCACCCTGCCATGGCTCTTCGCCTTTGCCGCGTTGGCTCTCGGTCATCGTGCGCAAAAGCAGGCCCAGGGTGATCGAACAGAGCTTGGCGAAGCGGGTTAACCGTGCCACACTTCAAATGATATATCATTTGGAGGGAACCAGAATGAAGCTTCCACGTTTCGGCGCGATTGCCGCCATGGCCTTTATGATCAGCGGATGCACCTCGACAGGCGAGGCGCAAGGGGCGCGGCTAGATCCGTCCAGCGCCGCCGATTCGCTGACCATTGGACGCAAGGTCCAGTGTTCGACGGTCGACAATGAACCGGTCGTCTACTGGTGGCACGGCGTGGCCTATTCGCGCCGCCAGGGCGAGAAGGACGTCCACCTGTTCGACGTCGAAGGCATGAATATCCGCGCCTGCTCGTCCATCACGGATGACAAGGGCAACAAGGGTTACCATCTCGTCTCGCGGGAAATCCTGCTCTATCTCGACAAGGATACAAAGGAAGTCCTCAAGACCTGGGACAATCCCTGGACGGGAGAGACGGTGGATGTCCTCCACGT
>JBGTKN010000023.1:0-3304 GCA_041744615.1 Hyphomonas sp.
CGGCCGATCACGACTTCGCGTCCGCCTTCGGGGGCGAACGTGCGCGCGGCGGCGATCGCGAGGCGCAGCGCAGTCTCCGCCGTCATCGGGCGCTTGTTGATCCGTCCACGGATTCCGTCTGTGCCGAAATACTGCCGCGCCATGCTGAACCCCTGCGCCGTCAGAGCGGCGTTACATCTCCGTATACGATAAAGTCCGGATTGTCGTAACCGCGGTCCCGCTTGCCGTAGAGAAGGGGTGCGTGGTCGAGTGTCAGCACGCGGCCACCGGCCGCTTCGACGACGGCCTGCCCGGCGGCAGTATCCCATTCCATCGTGCGGCCGAGGCGGGGATAGACGTCCGCTTCACCGGCGGCGACGAGGCAAAACTTGAGGGCGGAGCCTGCGCCCGCGATTTCCTTAACCGGGTACTTTGCCATCCAGGTGTCGGTTTCCGGCGAGCGGTGGGATTTGGAGGCGACCGCGGTGAGACCGTCCACCGGCGCCGGGCGGATTCGCAGGGGGCTGCGCTTCTCCGGCACGGGGCCATCCGGAGCCGCTTTCGACTGCCAGGCGATGGACGGGCTTTCGGCGACGAACAAGCGGTGAAGCGCCGGCGCGTAGACAACGCCCATCACCGGGCGACCGTGCTCGATGATCGCGATATTGACTGTGAACTCGCCGTTCTTCGCAACGAACTCCTTCGTGCCATCGAGCGGATCGACAAGCGCGAAGCGGCTGCCGTGCTCGGGGATGTTTCCGCCGGCCACGGATTCCTCGGCGATCACCTGAAGGTCCGGCTCGGCTTCGGTGAGTCCCTTCAGGATGATCGCTTCGGCGAGGCCGTCCGCCTCCGTCAACAGGGAGGCATCAAGCTTCGTCTCGACGGAGAAATCGGTCCGGTAGACGCGCATGATTTCCTTGCCAGCGGCGAGGGCGATGCCGGCGAGGGTTTCGGCGGAGACGACCATGGAGTTACTGCATCACGCTGATCAGCTCGACTTCGAACTGGAGCGGCGCATTGGGCGGGATCGGGCCGCCTGGCGTGCCTTCTTCGCCATAGGCGAGGTTTGCCGGTACATAGACCATCCAGCGGTCGCCGGGCTTCATAAGAGCGAGGGCTTCGATCCAGCCTTCGATGAGGCCATTAGACGGGAAAGCTTCCGGTTCGCCGCGCGCATAGGAGCTGTCGAATAGAGCGCCGGTTTCGGCGAGGCGGCCTTCATAGTGGACGAGCACGAATTGTCCGTTCACGGGCGAAGCACCGGACGCGTCGCCGCTGGCCAGGACGGCGTATTGCAGGCCGGATTCGGTTCTGACGACTTCTGGCGCCGCGGGATTCCAGGGGAAGTATTTCGTCCAGGCGGCGGCGTCGGCAGTTTTCGGCACGTCGATGCTGATCAGGTTGACGAGGAAGACAAGGTCGTCACCGGCCTTGATCACGTCGCCGCGTGGCTGGTTGCCATAGGCGAGTGCGCTCGGAATGTAGAAGAGATACTCATCGCCTTCGGACATTTCCTGCAGGCCCATGGTCCAGCCGGGGATCACCCGGTTGAGCGGGAAAGAAGCCGGCTCGCCGCGGTCGAAGGAAGAATCGAATTTCTCGCCGGTAGCGAGGCGGCCTTCATAATGGACAGTGACGCGGTCGGTTGCGACCGGTTTCTTGCCGCCTTCGGGCCCCTCCTTCAAGACGATGTATTGAAGGCCCATCTCGCCGGACTTCACGTCCGCTCCGGCGAGGTTCCAGGGAAGGTGGTCCTTGAAGGCAGCTGGCATCGTTTCATCCGTGACAGGGGTTGCAGCGCCATTGCCCTGGGCGGGCGCCGTGAGGGGGTTGGGGGCGCAGGCCGAAAGCAGAAGGGTAATCAGGCCGGGAACAATCAGGGTGCGGAACATGTTGGGCGTCTCTCTTCGGTAGATCAGATGGCGCGCGGCGGATAACCCGCCTGGGCCAGAGCGTCGATGACTTCCTGAGTGTGCTGGCTGTCGCGCGTTTCCATCAGGATGTCGAACTCGGCGCCCTTTGCCGGCACGTCAAGCGCGATCCGGTTATGGGCGACCTCCATGATATTGGCGCCGTTGTCGCCGATGATCTTGGAGACAAGGGCGAGCAGGCCGGGCCGGTCGTCGCCGACAATGCGGATGCGGGCGAGGCGGTTTTCGCGCACGAGCGCCCGCGTCAGCACGGAGGCGAGCAAGCGCGTATCGATATTGCCGCCGCAGAGCACGAGGCCGACCTTGCGGCCATAGAAGCGCGACGGGTGGGCCAGCAGGGCAGCCAGGCCGGCTGCGCCGGCGCCCTCGGCAATCGTTTTCTCGACTTCGGCGAACAGCGTGATGGCGCGCTCGAGATGCTCCTCCTCGACGAGGACGATGTCGTCGAGCAACTGCTCTGCGATCCGGCGCGTCAGCTTGCCGACCTCCTTAACAGCGATGCCTTCAGCAATCGTTGCGCCGCCCATCTTGGGAGTCTTGCCGCGCAAGGCAGCGTGCATGCAAGGATACATCGCGGCCTCGACGCCGATGATCTTGATGTCGGGTTTCATGGCCTTGGCCGCGACGGCAATGCCGGAGATCAGGCCGCCGCCGCCGATCGGCACGACGAGAGTATCGAGGTCCGGATTATCGGCCAGCATCTCCAGGGCGATCGTGCCCTGGCCCGCGATGATGTCGAGGTCGTCAAAGGGGTGAATGAAGACCAGGCCTTCCTTCTCGCCGAGCTTCAGCGCGTAGTCCTTGGCCTCGTCGAACCCCATCCCTTCGAGAATGACGCGCGCACCGTGGTCGCGGGTGTGCTCGACCTTGTTGAAGGGGGTTGTCTCGGCCATCACGATGGTCGCCGGGATGCCAAGGCGGCGCGCGTGGTAGGCAACGCCTTGGGCATGGTTGCCGGCCGAGGCGGCGATGACGCCGCGGCGTTTTTCATCCTCGGTCAGCTTCGACAATTTGTTGAGCGCGCCGCGTTCCTTGAACGCCGCCGTGTACTGGCGATTCTCGAACTTGATCCAGACCTCGGCACCGGTAATCGCCGACAAGGTGCGCGAATGCGCCAGCTCGGTACGCTCGATGTTTCCTTCGAGGACTTTCGCGGCGGCCTGCACGTCGGCAAGCGTCACGAGCGGGTCTGGCGGCAGGGTATCTGGCATGGGGCGGGGTCCGGCTGAAGCGGGCGCACCCTATGCGGGGAGGGGGGCGAAGACAAGGCGGTGGCTTGCAGGTCCCGGCCCGTTTCAGCCCTCGGGGCTGAGGATGCGCCTAAGAGCGTGGGAGAGGGCAACTTCATCATACGGCTTTTGAAGGACGTCGCAGCCGCTGAAACGCTCTTC
>JBGTKN010000024.1:0-6701 GCA_041744615.1 Hyphomonas sp.
GGTCCAGGTCGCAGCGCATCCGCGCTGCGTCGCGCGACTGATCGCCGGCGTAAGCCGCGTTGCTGAGTTCCGCGCTGCAGCCCTCAGGCTGGGCCTCGGCCGCAAAGGCAAAAGCGATAGCCGCGAGCCCCATCAGGGCGGCGCGCCAGAGAGAGGCCGTCATCCCTTCTCCTTTCCCCGTTTGATCGACAGGACGCCGGTGCGGCTGACTTCGACCAGGCCCAGCGGGCGCATCAGGTCGACGAACTGGGTCAGCTTGTCCGAAGCCCCGGTGACCTCGAAAATGAAGCTCTCGTTAGTCGTGTCTATCACATGCGCGCGGAAAATCTCAGCGATCCGGAGCGCCTCGACGCGCTTTTCGCCGCTGCCTGCCACTTTCACGAGCGCCAGCTCGCGTTCGATGCCGGTTTTCGAATTGGTGATGTCGATAACTTCAGCCACCGGCACGATGCGCAGCAGCTGCGCTTCAATCTGTTCGAGAATGTGCGCGGTGCCCTGCGTGACGATCGTAATGCGCGAGCGGTGCTGGCTGGCGTCCACTTCGGCAACCGTCAGGGAGTCGATGTTATATCCGCGCCCGGAGAAAAGGCCGACGACGCGCGCCAGCACGCCCGGCTCGTTATCGACCAGCACGGCCAGCGTGCGCCGCTCGATGGCTTCGTCGGCATGCGCCAGGAAATAGGCCGATTTGGGCCCGTTGCCTTTCGAAGGAGTTGATCCGTCGCTCATTGGGGTCCCTAGGTTTCGAGGAGAGCTGTGCCGAACTTGTATCCCGGTCGGCGGCTTTCGAGTTTGGTTCTCAGCGCGTCGGACTTGCGGATCGCCGCGCGACGGTCGTCGCTTTCCTGGTCATCATAGCGCCCGACGATCTGGTCCATCCGGCGCGGATCGAGATGCGCCTGCAGTTCGGAGACGAGCAGCCGGCGGCATTCCTCGATATAGGCGGCGCTGTCATCGCCGCTGGGGCCGCCTTCGCGCGTCATCGCTTCCAGTTCGTGAAAGGTCCACATCACCGCGTCGAGGATAGGCGGGCGGTGGCCGCGGTAAGCGCCTTCCTTCTCGGCGCCTTTCTTGTCGGGATTGAGGTTCGGGAAGAACATCCGGCCCCGGTCGACCAACGTCGACAGGGCGACCATCAGGTTGGCCTTGTTGGCGAGGAAGCCGCCATCATTTGACTGCATGTGGCGCGTGCGGGCAAACATCGCACTGCGCACGAGCGTCTCGATCGCGGCATTGCCCCAGTCGAGGCTGGCCGCGTCGATGCTCTGGCGCAGGCGCTCGGTCTGCAGTTTGCGTTGGCGCTTGGTTTCACCGCGCGCGATGAAAGCGCTTATGACGGCGACAAGGGCAGACACGACGGCGACCACAGCGTCACCATAGCCCTGCCCGAACGAGAGCAATTGCGTCAGATCCATGATCATCCCCGCATCAGCCGGCTTTCCGCCGTTTTCCGTCAAACGAGCTTGCGCCCCGCCTCGCCGACTTCGTTACCCGTTATTTCGCCGAGGATCATCTGGTTGTGCGCAGAACCCGACGGGATCATCGGCAGGCAGTTCTCGGCCCGTTCGACCCGACAGTCGAACAGGACAGGGCCGGGATAGTCAATCATTTCAAGGATTTTGGCGTCTAGCTCGTCCGGCTTGTCGCAGCGTATGCCATGCCCGCCAAGCGCCTTGGCCAGCATCACGAAGTCCGGCAGGCTTTCGGAATAGGAGTGCGAATAGCGCTCGCCGTGCAGGAGTTCCTGCCACTGGCGCACCATCCCCATCCATTCATTGTTGAGGATGAACACCTTCACCGGCAGCTTGTGCTGCACGGCGGTCGACAGTTCCTGCATCATCATCTGGATCGAGGCCTCGCCCGCGATGTCGATGACCAGCGCGTCCGCATGCGCCGCTTGCACGCCCACGGCGGCCGGTAGTCCGTAACCCATCGTGCCGAGCCCGCCCGAGGTCATCCAGCGGTTGGGCTCTTCGAAATGATAGAACTGCGCCGCCCACATCTGGTGCTGGCCGACTTCGGTCGTGATGTAGGTCTTGCGGTCCTTGGTCAGGGCATAGAGCCGCTCGACCGCGTATTGCGGTTTGATCACCTCGGCCGAGTTTGCGTAGGTGAAGCAGCGCCGGCCGCGCCATGTGTCGATCTGGTCGCGCCAGACCGTCAGGTCGGGCAGCTTGCGCTTCAGTGCCTTGATCTCAGTGATCAGCGCGTCCAGCGCCTCGGCGCAATCGGCCACCACCGGCACATCCACCCGTACGATCTTGTTGATCGACGAGGGGTCGATGTCGATGTGGATCTTCTTCGACTTGGGCGAGAAGGCATCGATACGCCCAGTCACGCGGTCATCGAAGCGCGCGCCGACGCAGATCATCAGGTCGCAGTCATGCATCGCATTGTTGGCTTCGAAACTGCCATGCATGCCGAGCATGCCCAGCCAGTCCGGGTGCGAAGCGGGAAAGGCGCCGAGGCCCATCAGCGTCGAGGTCACCGGAAAGCCGGTCAGTTCCTGCAACTCGCGCAGCTTGGCCGATGCCGCCGGCCCGGAATTGATCACGCCGCCGCCCGTGTAGAAGACAGGGCGCCAGGCCTTGGTCATCAGGTCCGCGGCCGCCTTGATCGCATCGGCCTTCGGCGTGCGCTGGGGCATGTAGGTCGGCTTGAGAATGCCTCCTTTGCCGACATACGGCCCGGTCGCAAACTGGATGTCCTTCGGGATATCAATCACCACCGGCCCCGGACGACCGGAAGTCGCCACATAGAACGCCTCGTGCATAACTCGCGCGAGCTGGTTCACATCAGTAACGAGGTAATTGTGCTTGGCGCAGGTGCGCGTGATGCCGGTCGTGTCGCATTCCTGGAAGGCGTCGGTGCCGATCAGGTGCGTCGGCACCTGGCCGGTGATCACAACCATCGGGATGGAATCCATCAGCGCGTCGGTGATCGGCGTCACCATGTTGGTCGCGCCGGGGCCTGAGGTCACCAGCGCCACGCCGCACTTGCCTGTCGAGCGCGCAAAGCCCTCGGCGGCATGACCCGCGCCCTGTTCGTGGCGCACCAGAATGTGGCGGATCGCGTCCTGCCCGTAGAGCGCGTCATAGATCGGCAACACCGCCCCGCCCGGATAACCGAACATCACCGATACGCCCTGTTCGCGCAGCGCCTCCACGACGATCTGCGCGCCCGTCATCATCCTGGGGGCGGTCGTTTCAGCGGCAGGTTTTGCCTTGGTCTTCGTGGTCATGGTGCGGGCTCGGGAGCTGGGAGGGGTAGGGAGAAGGTTCGGGGCATCGGCCAAACAAAAAAGGGCCCCCGAGAGGAAGCCCTTTTCTGTGCGCACCCGCAACCGCCTGTGAGGACAGGCAGCTACGGGCGCCGAAGAATTACTACGGTCATTTTGCGCAAGGGGCGTTTCCTCGATTTAGAGTGCTCAGGCATAATCTTCCGCTTGAGCGGTGTCAATCTCCCTGTAAAGGGCAAAAATGACCCTCAGACGGTCAATCATCTCGGGGGAAGGTATGCGTGTCCAGAACGGAAACTGGCGTCCGATCCACGTGAATTGCCTTTTTGCATAGCGCCGCGTGTCCCGCTTGGCGTTTTCGGCTGCCTCTTCCGGGCTCATCTCGCCCCGCGCGAAGGCCGTCAGCCAGGGCATGCCGCAGGCCTTCATCACCGGCAGTTCGGGGTCCAGCCCCCGCGCCACCAGCGCCCTCGCCTCGTTCATTGCCCCCTGCATCAGCATGCCCTCGAACCGGCGGTCGATCTTCTTGTAGAGCGCCGCGCGCGGCGGGGTCAGGGCAAAGCCCGTCCACTCGCCCGGCTGCAGGACCGGCGGCTGGCGTTCGGTCTGGAAATCCGTCAGCGAGCGGCCGGTCGCCAGCCAGACTTCAAAAGCCCGCGCGAGGCGTTGCCTGTCGCCGGTGCCGAGCCGTTCGGCCAGCTCCGGATCATGTGGCATGAGCCGCGCGCGCAGCCCGTCTGCCCCCTCGGTCTCGCTAATGGTGCGGACCTCGGCACGAATCTCGTCCGGTACGGGCGGGATGTCGGACAAGCCTTGCGTTAAGGCCAGCAGGTAGAGCCCGGTGCCGCCGACGAACACCGCCCGCTTATTCTGACGCTGCAGCGTCTTGATGACCTTGCGCGCCGCTTCCAGCCATTCGCCGGTCGAATAGCGCAGGCCGGGATCGACGTAGCCAAAAAGGTGGTGCGGCACCCCTGCCATGTCCTCCTCGGTCGGCCGCGCCGAGATCACCTGAACCTCGCTGTAGACCTGCATGGAATCGGCATTGATCACCTCGCCGCCGAGCCGCCGGGCGACTTCGATGGCGAGCGCGGACTTGCCGCTCGCCGTGGGGCCGTGGATCAGGATCGCAGGATGCATTCCCAACACCTAGGGTCTTGCTCCCCTGGAGGAAAGACTCATAGAGAGAGACCGTCATCCGGGGAGCCGCCTGAAGTGAACGAACAGTGGATTGTTGCCGGGGTCTGCCGGGAAGGGGACTGCGACCTGCAGGCCATGCTGGCAAACCTTATCGGCCTTGCTCGCGCGGTGCCGGGCGGCTGGATCGGCCTGGCCTCCGGCGACCCTTTCCTCGCCGGGGCGATGCCCTTTGAGGGCACGGCCGGCAAGGCGGCGCGGCTGCGCGCGGCGATTGCGGAGCACAACCTGCCGATCGACGCCGCGGTAATGCCGCGCGCTTGCTTCGGCCGCAAACGCCTGCTGATCTCGGACATGGACTCCACTATCATCGGACAGGAGTGCATTGACGAACTGGCCGATGCGGTCGGTCTCAAGCCGCAGATTTCAGAGATCACCGAACGCGCCATGCGCGGTGAACTGGACTTTGATGCCGCGCTCACCTCCCGCGTGGCCATGTTGCGCGGGCTCTCGCTCGGCGAACTGGACCGCACACTGCGAGAGCGCATCACTCTGAACCCCGGCGCCCGCACCCTGATCGCCACCATGAAGGCACACGGTGCGGCCACACTGCTCGTCTCCGGCGGATTCACCTTCTTCACCTCGCGTGTGGCGCAGATGGCAGGCTTCCAGGCCGATCTCGGCAACACGCTGCGCGATGACGGCGTCGCCCTGACCGGCGAAGTCGGCCGCCCGATACTCGGCCGCGAGGCGAAGCGTGAAGCACTGATCGAGGCAGTCACCCAGCTCGGTACGACGCCCGAAGACGCCATCGCCCTGGGCGACGGCGCGAACGATCTCGACATGATCCGCGCCGCCGGCATCGGCGTCGCCTACAAGGCAAAGCCTCTTGTGGCAGCGGAGGCGAACGCTTCCATACAGCATACGGACCTTACCGCGGCCTTGTTCTTCCAGGGCTATAGCGCCTTGGACATCGTGAAGGGCTAATCCGCATGCCCACGCTGCGCACGCTCGCTTTCCAGGCCTGGTTCCGGATCAGCCGCCCGATGACGCTCGGCGTGCGCGCGGCGGTCGAGAATGCCGACGGCCACGTTTTCATGGTGCGTCATACGTACACCAAGGGCTGGTTCATGCCTGGCGGCGGCGTCGAGCATGGCGAGCCGGCGCTGGAGGCACTGCGCCGTGAACTGGTCGAGGAAGGCGGCATCCGGCTAACTGCAGATCCGCAGGTCGTCGGGCTCTATTCCAACCACCACAATTTCCGCAATGATCACGTCCTCTTCTACCGTGTACCTTGGGGCAGCTGGCAGCAGGAGCGCGCAACCAGCACCGGCGAGATCGCCGAGATCGCCTGGGTCGATCCGCACGCGCCGCCGGAAGGCATCACCGCCGGTAACCTGCGCCGACTCGAGGAACTCTATCGCGGCGCGCCGGTCTCGCCCTGGTGGGCGCCGCCCAAGCGGTAAGCCTTCCCGCTCACCGTCACCTTCGGAACGAGCTGCGTGTCCTCGAAAGCCGCCCAGGCCGGGGCGAGGCTTGACCAGAAGACGGCATGCTCGCTGCCCCAATGCACGGCGAGGTTTTCCTCGGTCATCGGGAAGGGGAAGATATGCACGTCCACGGACGACTGACCGCCCTCGAAGGCGGCCTGCATCAGCGTCCAGACCTCCTCGATGACGGGGTCGGTCATTGCAAAGCAACCAATCGAGACGCACGACCCGTGCACCATCAGGAAGCTGCCCGTGCGCCCGTTAGCGCGGTCGAACGCGTTCGGATAGCCGAGATTGAAGGACAGGTGATAACTGGACGCGGGGTTCATCTGCGCCGGTGCCACCGTGTAGAACCCCTCCGGCGCCTGGCCGTCCCCTTCGCGCATCTTGGGGCCCAGCCCTCCGGACACAGAGCAGACCGGCCAGCTGCGAAACGCTCTGAATTGGTTATCGCGGTCCCGCACGAACGCCGTAAGTTCGGCCGGTTGTTTGGTGATGCGCAAGTAGACCGGACTGCCCAGCGCCAGCCCGGCGGCTTCCAGGTCGCGCTCAAGCCGGGGCGTCTGCGCGGCATACGCAGCGTCCGACCTGCGGGAGGCGGGAACCGTCCCGGCCTCGGCAAGGGCCAGCAGCGCAGGCAGGCAAAGAAAGGCGAGACCGGCGAGCAGCACGGCGATGAGGTTTGGTCTTTTCCCAGCCCGGTATCTCATACGCTCAGAATTTGAAGCCAAACATGGCTTTCATCGGGCAGCACTTTGCCCGAGCCGCGGCGTGGCCTGAAATTTTTCGTGCCAGGCAGCCGGTGTCCGGCTTAGCCCGGACGCACCGCGCGCACG
>JBGTKN010000025.1:0-5404 GCA_041744615.1 Hyphomonas sp.
GCGGTCGAACTGCGCCTGCGGGCCGGTATCGGCGCGGGCCGGCGCGGCCATGAGGAACGCGCCCATCGCGAGAACCATTAGAAGCGTGCGGAACATGACCACCTCAGATACACCTTTTGCGTCCATCGTGCAGTCTCAACCAACTGCCAGCCCATGTCATCCCCCCCCGGGGAGGAATGACCGTCCGCGACGGCGACCCGCAGGCCGAAAATCAAGGTGCCTCGTCCCGGATCAGAGCCAGGATCGCCCGGATTTCCTGGAGTTCGGCGTCTGCGAAAAGCGCAAGGTCATACTGGAACGTGACCCAGGACTGCATCTCGGCGCGTGAGGCGCGCAGCAGCTCCCAATCGTAGGACAGGATGGCGCCATCCTGCGTCCATGTTGCCGGATCCATGTTCCAGTCGACGGCGCGGTAATAGTTCGAGTCCGGAGCAAAGATCAGGCCGGTCGCCACGGGGTAGGTCCGCTCGAGTCGTTCATGCGCATCGCCGTACCGGATCAGGGCCTTGCGAAGCTCGACATCGCGAATGTCGGCCAGACGCCCCGTGGACACGAGTTCTGAATAGGCGGTGGCAACCTGCGGCACGCTCAGCGCCCAGTTCGCGCGGCCGAGCGCCTGACGGAACGCGGCCTCGTCCGCAGGCGGCGTTTCCTGCCGCAGGGCGTTGACGACGTCCGCCGTGCTCTTCTGCGCCGACTGCGAGAAGGCGACGAGTTCAGCCACGACGGGCTCAAGCGCCAGAAACTCCTCTTCCAGCCGTTCCAGCAGCTTTGCCTGCAGGTCTGCCTGCTTGCGGCCCTCATTCCAGTTGTTGACCTGCAGACCGATGAAGACACCCACGATGACGATGATAAAATCGAGCGCTACGGCGAACCAGTTCTGGGCTTTGACATGTTCCGTCAGACGGCGGAGGATTATGTTTCGCTCCGCTTCACACCGTCGGTACCGAGGTTGAAAGAGGGGGCGCCGGCGTTTCGCAGGCTATCCATGTAGGCCACAAATTCAGGGTGCAGACCCGCCCTTCCGTACCTTTCCCAGACCCAGAGGCAGCCCACGCTGTTCATCATCGAGATCATGTCCTGCCGGCAATTGTGCCACTGCGTATCCGGCAGAAGCTTTTCTTGGTGGAGGCCGAACATGGTCGAGTAGATCTGCATGAAATGGCCGACATGCACGAGGAACTGCATGCGCTCGTCATCGTCCAGCGCATCGGGATCGTCCCAGCCCCTGCGGAAGACGGAGGCCGCCTGAAGGTTGCCGGCGACCAGCGCGTTGAACTGGCCGGAGGCCTCGACCCATTGGAAACGCGCGGTGGCGCGCATCTGGAGCGTGTTCTGGCGGACCTGAAGTGCGAGGTAGAGCAGCGTCGGCGCGACGAGGAACACCGCGACGATCTGCGAGACGAGATAAGCGTCGTTAAGGGTCATGGGACGGCATCCGGCTGGGCGGGCTCTGCTTTAGGTGGAGGGAGTCTGAGGCTGTCAAAGTAGTTGACCAGAAAGTCGTCATCGGTCGCATCGACGATAGGCCCTGCGACATCCATCATTGGCGATCCGCCCCAGCCTACCGTCTGGATCGACCACCAGTGTTTGGCGAAGCGGCTGCCAAAATAGAAGGGCGCCGCATTGAGGAGATGCTGGCGGGCCTCCTGCCGGCTGATCAGTCCAGCAGCCTCCATCTAGAACCTGTGTTCCCATTGCAGCATGACAGCGACAAGGAGGCCGTCCAGCGTCTTGAGTTCCGCGTCTGTCAGGTCCTGCGGAGAGCGGATCGATTTCATCCAGACGGATGCAAGCTCTGGCTTCGCCAGGTTAAGTTCGATTTCTGCCAGGAAGTTGTTCTTCTGCTGCGCCATCGACGCGCGGGTCAGGGCTGCGTTCTGGCGCACCTCGACAATCAGGATGATCAGGCCAAGGACGACACCGATATTGGCACCGAACGTCAGCCAGCGGCTCCAGCGATCAAGGCCGCGCTCTGGCGCAGGCGGCGGCAAGGCTTCGCCGGTATCCGGTAGCAAGCCGCCATCATGCAATGTCATGCCGCCCCCCGCGTCCCCGACGTATCAGGGCTAGCACAGGGCTTTTGGGGTGTCTTCGCGAAACTGGCGCCGCTCAGGCCGCCGGTTCATCCTTGAACCAGACTTCGATCGGGCCCTTCAGGGTGATCGTCAGCGGATTGCCCTTGCGGTCCAGCGCCTTGCCGGCGGTGAGCTTTATCCAGCCCTCGGAGACGCAATACTCCTCGACGGTCGTCTTCTCCTCGCCGCGAAAGCGCACGCCGACCCCCCGGATGAGAACGTCATAGTCATAGTGCGGGCTGCGCGGGTTCACGGACAGGCGATCAGGGGGGTTATCGGTCATGCGCGGGGTTTAGCCGGGGAGGCGGGCTGGTTTCAAGCCCCCCGGTTGCCGCGCGACTTCAAAAGAGTAGATCGCGTTGAAAGGGAGTTCAGTCATGACGCCGCTCAATCCAGATAGTCCGCCCGCCGTGGGCCCGATCAACAGCCGTCTTGGCCTGTCCTTTTTCAAGCTGGTCGAGCGCGCTCTGCTCTTGCTCACGGCAGGATTGACAATCATCGCGGCGGGGACCGAAGTCTGGAACATCTATATTAAGCAGGAAGTCGGCCTTGCAGACATCCTTTTGATGTTCCTTTACGTCGAAGTCATCAGCATGATCGCGGTATTCTACACCGGGATCGGCTCCCCCTTCATCTACCCGATTTTCATCGCGATCACGGCCATCGCGCGCCTCATCGTGCTTCAAGGGAAGGACATGGCGCCCGAGAAGGTCATTCTGGAGGCCGGGGCGATTCTTGTTCTCGCGATCGCGGTTGTCGTTGTCGGTTACGCCAGACGCAACTGATGGCAGGACTACTGGCCCACAAAGATCAGCGTGCCCTCCGGCACCTCTTCGGTGAACCGGGTCAGGTCCGCTTTCGAGAAGGCGATGCAGCCATAGGAGCGGCCGAGCTTGCCATGCTGCTTCAGGAAGGCCGGCTCGGCATAGAGGGCTGCGTGAATGACGATGGCGCGCGCGCGGGAGGTCTTGTTGCCCTCGTCCAGTCCGTCGAGGCGGAACGATTGGCCGTGCTTGCCAGTATATCCCTCAGCGAACCGGAAAAGGCCCTCGGGGCTCGCCTGCGAACCTGAGACGCCGGAGAAAGTGTCCAGATACCCGTCATGATCCGCGTCAGAGCCGAGGCCGTGGGCCGCGCGAAAGGACGTCACCGCGCCGGTGTCCAGATCGATCACAAACAGGCGCTCCTGGCTGGAATGCAGGCTGTAATCGACGACGACCAGCTTGCCGGTGGCGCGGCCGTCGTGGCCGCGCGCCTCCATTGCCTCTAGGGCGCGCCCCAGCAGGGCGGAGCGAATCAGGCCTTCGGGATCGAGGGATTGGGCTTGGGACACGCCGCTGAGGCTGAAAAAAGCAAGCAGGAACAATGCAACACGGCGGATCATGCAGACGGGGTCCTTCGGGCGGCGAATAGTCGGCGACGTGGCGGCAGGTCTTGGCGCGCGGGGCGCTATCAGTATGGTAGGCTTCAAAATCCGGCAGAATTTAGGGAGCGCGACATGGCAGAGGCGGCAAACGCACAGGACCTGTATTCCGGCACAAAGCCGGTAGTGGACAGCCACAAGTTCAACGAGGCAAACCTCGCCGCCTGGATGGAGGCCCATGTCGAAGGCTATGAAGGCCCGCTCGAGGTGCGCCAGTTCAAGGGCGGCCAGTCGAACCCGACCTACCAGCTGGTGACCCCCAAGAAGAAATACGTCATGCGCCGCAAGCCGCCGGGCAACCTGCTGCCGAGCGCGCACGCCGTCGACCGCGAGTTCACCATCATCAGCGCGCTCTGGCCACTCGGCTACCCGGTCGCCCGGCCCTATGGTCTGTGCACGGATGACAGCGTCGTCGGTACGATGTTCTACATCATGGACATGATGGAAGGCCGCATCCTCTGGGACGGTACGTTGCCGGACTACGAGCCCGCGATGCGCCGCAAGATCTATGAAGCCAAGATAAAGACCTTTGCCGATCTGCACAATGTCGACTGGAAGAAGGCGGGGCTCGAAGGCTTCGGCAAGGAAGGCGACTACATTGCCCGCCAGATCCACCGCTGGACGAAGCAGTACAAGGCATCCGAGACGATGCACATCCCGGAGATGGAGCAGCTGATCGACTGGCTGCCGAAGAACATTCCGCCCGGCGACACGACCACCATCGTGCACGGCGATTACCGGCTCGACAACATGGTGCTGCACCCGACAGAGCCGCGCGTCATCGCCGTGCTCGACTGGGAGCTTTGCACGCTGGGTGACCCGATCGCGGACTTTTCCTACCACCTGATGAACTGGGTGATGCCGCCGGGCGATTCCACGCGCGGCTCGATCATGGCGATCCCTGACCTCAAGGCCTGGGGCATCCCGACAATGGAAGAATATGTGGCGATGTATTGCGCGCATACAGGCCGCACCGGCCTGCCGCAGCTCGACTATTACTTCGCCTACAACGCCTTCCGACTGGCCGGCATTCTGCAGGGCATCATCGGGCGGGTGAAGGAAGGCACGGCCAACAGCGCCAATGCCGAATCGAACGCCGCGCGCGTCGTGCCTCTGGCGAAGTTTGCGGCCGACTATGCCCGCCGCGCCGGCATGGAGGGGTGACGGCGCCGTCGTCCGGCGCACCGGACGGCGAGGGCGGACGAAAACTGCTGTCGGGCAGGAAGTTGGTCCTGCTCGCCTTCGCCGCCGCCGTCGTCACCGCCAACGCCTATTACATACACCCGATCATCGCGCTGGTCGCGAAGGATTTCGGCGTGTCGCCTTCGGAGATCGGCCTTGTCCCGGCGCTCAACCAGATCGCGCTCGCGGTGGGCATCTTCGTCCTGCTTCCGCTGGGCGACCGGTTCAGCAACCGGCAGCTCGCGACCATCTTCGCCGGTGGCCAGCTTATCGGCCTGGCGGTGATGGCGCTGGCATCAAACTTCTGGACCTTCGTGGCTGGCTCGACCTTCCTCGGCTTTTCCACCATCACGCCCTACCTCCTGCCGGCCTATGCCTCGAAGCGTGTGGAACCGGCGCGGCTGGGGCAGGCGACGGCCACGCTCACGACCGGGGTCATCGCGGGCATTCTCGTCGCGCGCGTAGGCGCTGGATGGGTCGGCGAACATCTCGGCTGGCGTACGGTCTACTATGGCGCGGCGGCCATCATGCTGCTCGTCACCTTGCTCCTGCCGCGCATCATGGAGGACCGTGACAGGTCCGAGGTGCCGCCGATCCGGCAGAGCCATTTCGCCCTCGTCATGTCGGTATTTCCGATCATCCGTCAGTACCCGGAAGTTCTCCTTTCGGGCGCGATCCAGGGCCTCGGCTTCGGGATATTCCTTGCGGTCTGGCTGGGGCT
>JBGTKN010000026.1:0-4973 GCA_041744615.1 Hyphomonas sp.
GCCGCATTGAATCGCAGCCGCTCGAAGACCTGGTTGCGTGTCCGGTTGTCACCCGCGACCATGAAACTGAGCTGAGAGGCAACAGCAAGAAGGCCACCACCATTGTAGCGCAAGTCGAGCACAAGGTCGCTGACGCGGGCGGACTGCATTTGGGTGATCGCGTCCACGATCTCGCGTTCGCTTACAAACGGACTGAACGTATTGAAAACAATGTAGCCTACGTTGCCGGAAGGTGTGCTGATGATGGAAGTCCTGTTTACCGGTTTCGGAGACAAATTTACCGACGTCAGCGTCACAGTGCGTTGAGCGCCGTCTGGATCCTGGACACCTAAGGTGGTCGTTACACCGGCAAGCGCAGGAAACAGAGCAGCGTTCAGCTGATTGACGTCTGTCTGTGATGTCGCGTTCACGAGGTCGATGCCATTGACCCGAAGGATTCGCGAACCTCGCTCGAGATTGGGCTGCCCGTTGGTAACCGTTGCAGCCGGTGAACCCGGCTCGGTGTACCGGACCCGAAAGTCCCGCGGCGGAGTCGCAGAAAACGAAACCAGGCTCGCGCCATAAGTTGCCTGCGGCGCAGCGGTTCGCCGGATCAAAGTCTCTGTCGTCGGTTCGCTGAAATGAAAGTCGTCCTTCTCCTTGCCTGAAGCCGTGCGCGCGAAGGTGCGAAGGACGGCAAAGTAATCGCGCCGGTTCCCGAAATCGGCGGGATTCTGGTCGGTGACCTCGGTGTTCCAGAGATAGGTTTCATTCGTCCATGAGCGCAGCCAAAACCTCTCTTCGATAGCGGAACCGGACCGGTCTGGAAAAGTATTGCCCTCGATATCGCGCCCGCTGCGAACAACTTCACAGCGATCTTTGAAAGTGCTCGCGGGCTGATATGCGCCAGCAGTCCAGACGGGACCGGATAACGGCGGCGTATTTGGAGGGGGAGCGGGCGCCTGCGGTGGTGGGGTCACTGAAGCCCCTCCTTCGCCCCCGCCACAGGCGCTGAGCCAGGCGGCTGAGAAGAAGACAAGTGCAAATACAGCAGCAGCTTTAGTAGATACTGAAAACTTAATTCGCTGCATGCTTCGCTAGTCCTTCCGAGGGCCGTGCCCGAAAGAGTTGGGCAACCCGCGCGTGCAAGTCAAATCAAACAGCGCTTCACGTCAGCAGTCAGCGACGAATTCGCGAAGCCGATTTTGAATAAGCCCGCACCGCAGGATTCTCCGTCTTCGGCTTGTAAGCGCACAGATGGCGGATCGCGCATTGCCAGCATTCCGGTGTGCGGGCCTTGCAGACATAGCGTCCGTGCAGGATCAGCCAGTGGTGGGCGCCCTTCTTGAACTCCAGCGGCGTGATCCGGTCCAGCCCCGCTTCGACATGGTCCGGTGTCTTGCCGGGCGCGAGGCCGGTTCGGTTGGAGACGCGGAAGATGTGCGTGTCGACCGCAATCGTCGGCTCGCCGAAGGCTTCGTTCATCACGACGTTCGCGGTCTTACGGCCAACGCCCGGGAGGGTCACCAACGCGTCGCGGGTGCGGGGCACCTCTCCGCCAAAATCCTCGATGATCTTGCGGCTGAGGGCGATGACGTTCTTCGCCTTGTTCCGCCAGAGCCCGATGGTCCTGATATAGGCCGCGACGCCCTCCTGTCCCAGTGCCAGCATTTTCTCCGGCGTGTCGGCGACGGCGAACAGCTTCTTTGTGGCCTTATTGACGCCGACATCGGTCGCCTGCGCCGAAAGGGCGACAGCGACGAGCAGGGTGAACGGGTTCACGAAGTCCAGCTCAGTGCGCGGGTCCGGCCGGTCGGCGGCGAGAGCTGCGAACAACGCGGCCGCTTTCGCGCGGGTGAACTTCGATCTGGGGTGCGCTGCTTTGACCATTCGATGAGGCATAGGGCGCCCTTTTTCCGGCGCAAGGGCGTGCTAGGTCGAAAGGCATGAACGATCCAGCCGAAACGATCTACCTGGACGCGACACTGACTCCCAACCGCTCGCTCAGCGAGCGTGGGTTCGCCATCGGCATGGCAATCGTGGCGGTGGTGTTCTTTCTCACGGGCCTGATGTTCTGGTCGATGGGCGCGGCGCCAGTCCTCGGTTTTTTCGGCCTCGACATGCTGGCCATCTGGATGGCCTTCCGCCTTTCCTTTCGCAAGCTGCGCGAGCAGACCCACATCACGGTGACCGCCCGGCACATCCGCATGGCTCATACAGACCACAAGGGCCGCCAAAAAGTCGCCGAAGTGCCGACTGCCTTTGCCCGGGTCGAACTGGACGAACCGCTGACCTATACCAGCTGGCTGCGAATCGAACATGGCCGCACAGCCTGGGTGATCGGCCGGTTCCTTACTGTGGACGAGCGCAAGAGCCTCGCCAGCTCCCTGCGCAGCGCGCTTCGGGCCGCCCGTTCCGAGCGCCTTCCGGCCTGAGCCGGGTAAAGTTTTCAAAAGTGACGCATGCGTCATGGATTTCTGAATCGGAGTGTGCTAAATACTTTCAGGAACGTTCAATTGCCCCGCGGATGGGCCAGACACCGGAGGATTTTTCATGGCAGCAGATACCTTCTCCTTCGAGAACCACCCCGCCCTCGAGCGCCCGAAAGTCACGCCCCGCGAACCCATGCATCCGGGCTATACCGAGACCTTCGGCGAGGTGAAGCCCGCCTCTGAACTCGACCTCGAAACGCTGGACGTCGTCGATCCCGAGATGTGGCGCCAAGGTAAATTCTGGGATCGTCTCGAGCGCCTGCGCAAGGAGGACCCTGTCCACTATACTCCGGACAGCTTCGTGGGTCCCTACTGGTCGGTCACGCTTTACGAGGACATCATGGCGGTCGACACCGACCACAAGCGCTTCTCCTCCAGCTGGGAGCATGGTGGCATCACCCTCGGCCCGCCGCTCGAGGATTTCGAGATGCCGATGTTCATCGCCATGGACGAGCCTCGCCATTCCGAGCAGCGCAAGACAGTGCAGCCGGCCGTCGCGCCGAACATGTTGAAGGAATACGAATCCGTCATACGCTCGCGCACCCAGACCGTGCTGGACGGCCTACCAGTCGGCGAGCCCTTCGACTGGGTCGACCGCGTGTCGATCGAACTGACGGGCATGATGCTCGCCACACTTTTCGGTTACCCGCAGGAACGCCGGCGGGAACTGACCCGCTGGTCCGACATCGCCACCAACATGCACAATCCTGACATCTGCCCGGGCGGCGAAGTGCAGTGGAAACAGGAAATGATGCAGTGCCTGACTACGTTCATGGGCATCTTCCAGCAGCGAGGCGCAGAACCTGAGACCGGTGACCTGATCAGCCTCCTGGCCCATGGCGAGAAGACAAAGAACATGACGCCGATGGAACTGCTGGGCAACGTGATCCTGCTGATCATCGGCGGCAATGACACCAGCCGCAACACAATGACCGCTTCGGTCTATGCGCTGAACAAGTACCCGGATGAATACAAGAAGCTGAAAGCCGACGAGACGCTGATCCCGAACATGGTGTCGGAGACGATCCGCTGGCAGACGCCCCTTTCCTTCATGCGCCGCACCGCGTTGGAAGACGTGACGATCCGTGGGAAGACTATTCGGAAAGGCGAACAGGTCGCCATGTGGTACGTCTCGGGCAACCGCGACACCAACTTCTGGAAGGAAGATCCGGAAGACTTCATCATCGACCGCAAGAATGCTCGCCAGCACCTCTCCTTCGGCTTCGGCATCCACCGCTGTGTCGGCAACCGCCTCGCCGAACTGCAGCTGAAAATCCTCTGGGAAGAGCTGATGGCGCGCTACGAGCATATCGAAGTGCTGGCCGAGCCGTCCTACACGTCAGGCGCCTTCGTGCGCGGCTATACCTGGATGCCGGTTGTGCTTCACCCGAAGTAAGGACTGGCCGCATGGCCCTATCCTGATTAGACCTCCCGGCAGAGATGTCAGGAGGTTTTTTCATGGACGTATCCAAGGCCGTAGCGCAGCGCATTTCCACGCGGGGATTTCTGCCCGAACCGCTTCCCTTGGACGAAGTGCGCGAATGGCTGACCAGCGCCCAACGCGCGCCTTCGGGTGGCAATACGCAGCCCTGGCGCGTCATCGCGGTGACCGGCAGCGAGAAAGACAAGGTGATCGAGATCGCGCAGTCCAAGCTTGCCGCGAGCCCCGGCGGTGAGCCGACGGACCGGCCGATCTACCCAAAAGACCTCTGGGAGCCGCACGAAGCCCGCCGCCGCCGCGTCGGCGAGATGCTGTATGAAGCGCTGGAAATCCCGCGCGAAAACCGCGCCGGGCGGATGCAATGGTTCGCCAACAATTTCCGCTTTTTCGGCGCGCCGCTGGCGTTGTTCATCGTCATTGACGAGCGCATGGGACACGGCCAGTGGGGCCACACCGGCATGTACTTGCAGACCCTTGCCCTGCTCGCCGAAGAGCGCGGCTGGGGCACCTGCATGCAGGAATGCTGGGGCATCCTGCGCCCAACTCTGAAAGAGCATTTTGGCCTTGGTCCGACGGAGATGATCTGGTGCGGCCTCGCGGTTGGCAAGCCGGACAAGGCCGATAAGGCCAACCGTCTCTATGCGGAGCGCGCCCCGTTGGACGAGATCGCGGAGTTCAGAGGCTTCTGATTTCGGACAAAATCCTGCCGCAAGGGCGCGTTGATATGGCACGATGTGGACACGTCGGTCATTCTCTGTCTCTGCCCTCGGGTTGCCGCTGTTGCCGCCTTTGCCGCTGGTCGAGGCGGAGAAGGCGTGGACAAAAAGGCTGGTGCGCGCCGCACGCAAGCAGATCGGCGTCACGACCGGCTATAACCCGGCCTACGTAACACTCGCCTATCCAGGCGGCGACGTGCCACGCGAGACGGGCGTTTGCACCGATGTCGTGATCCGCGCCTACCGCGACGCATTCGACGTGGACCTGCAGGTGCTGGTGCATGACGACATGAAGGCGGACTTCGGCAGCTATCCCAAGACCTGGGGCCTGACGCGCGCCGACAG
>JBGTKN010000027.1:0-1952 GCA_041744615.1 Hyphomonas sp.
GGACCTTGCCCGGCTGATCGACAAGACGCGCTTTGCGATCTCGACCGAAGAAACGCGCTATTATCTCAACGGCATCTACCTGCACGCTGCAAAGAATGATGCGGGCAAGCCGGTGCTGCGCTCGGTCGCGACCGATGGCCACCGTCTGGCGCTGGCCGAACTGAAGGCGCCGAGGGGCAGCGACAAGTTGACCGGCGTGATCGTGCCGCGCAAGACCGTCAACGAGATCCGCCGCCTGATCGACGGGCGCGAGGATGAAGTGGCCGTGGAAGTTTCCGACACCAAGATCGTGGTGCGCGCAGGCCGCGCGGTGCTGACCTCGAAGCTGATCGATGGTTCGTTCCCGGACTATGCGCGTGTCATCCCGAAGGGCAATGACAAAAAACTGACCGTGGACAACAAGGCTTTCGAAGCTGCGGTCGACCGCGTCTCGACCGTGTCGGCGGAGCGCTCGCGTTCGGTCAAGATGAGCCTCAGCGAAGGCCGGCTGACGCTGGCCGTGAACCATGCCGAAACCGGCGCAGGCAATGAGGAGATCGAGGCGGAGTATTCCTCGGACGCGATGGAGATCGGCTTCAACGCCAAGTACCTGCTCGACATCGCCGGCCAGATCGAGGCGGGCGAGGCCGAGTTTATGTTCAATGACCCCGCCTCCCCTGCGCTGGTGCTCGACCCGTCCGACGAGTCGGCGCGCTATGTGCTGATGCCGCTGCGGGTGTAAGCCGTGCAGGCCGACCGCCGGACGTTTGTCGGAGGATCGATCGCGTTTTCAGTCTTCGGCGGCGGCTGCGCCACCGGCGCGCAAGGACAGACGAGTATGTACGGACTGATCGGCAAGTTCACCGCAGCTGACGGCAAGCGCGACGAGCTGATCGGCTTCCTGCTGGAAGGGCTGCGGGAAATGCCCGGCTGCCTCAGCTATGTGGTGGCGACTGACCCGTCGGATGCGAATGCGATCTGGATTACGGAAGCCTGGACCGATGCCGCGAGCCACAAGGCAAGCCTCGAGTTGCCCCCGGTTCAGGAAGCGATCCGCAAGGCGCGCCCGATCATCGCGGGCATGGAGCGCATCGCCGAGACGCAGCCGATGGGCGGGCACGGCTTGGCCGAAGCCTAGCCTTCCCAGCTGACCACTGGGCCGGGCGCGCTTTTCATTGCTGCGTTGCGGGTGGCGACGGCGGTGTCGTAGTCCGCCGGGGCCATGCAGGTGGCGGTGACCGTGGCAGCGCTGATTTCCTCTGTCTCGATTTCGACCTTAAACGCGAAGGCCTTGCGCTCGGCTTCCCATGCGCCGGCGGCGAAGAAGGCGGAGTAGTAATAGGTCTTATCGGCGCCATTGTCGGCAGTGGCGGCGCACCACATGAACTCGCCGCCCTGAGCCTGGGCCGGTGTGGCGGCCAGTGTTGCCGCAAGTGTTGCGGCCAAGATAGCGGCGGCGGTCAGACGGATGCGCATCGATGAAATTCTCCCGGAGCAGGCTGTCATGCTAGCGCCTTAGCGGACCTGCGAACAGTGACTTTTGCGAGCGGGTCGGGCGCTTGTGATTCCGGACATTTTCCCGCAAGCCGTGACTGAATATATTCCACTGGAAGAATGACCGCACTTACCCGTCTCACCCTCACTGATTTCCGGAACTACGGGAGCCTCACGCTGGTGCTCGATGGGCGGCCGGTATGTCTCTATGGCTCGAACGGGGCGGGCAAGACGAACCTGCTGGAGGCGATCAGCCAGTTCGGGCCGGGGCGCGGCCTGCGGGCGGCGCAGCTGGCGGAGATGACGCGGCACGGCGCAGCCGGTGGCTGGACAATTGCGGGCGTGCTGGACGGAGAGCAGAAGATCGGCATTGCGCTGGAGGGCTCAGGCACAGCAAAGCGCGCGGTGCGGATCGACGGCGCGCCGGCGAGCCCGGGCGACCTTGCCGAACGTATGCGGCTGATCTGGCTGACCCCGGC
>JBGTKN010000028.1:0-1813 GCA_041744615.1 Hyphomonas sp.
TTCATCAAGGACCTGATCGACTGGCGCGGCGCACCAACCGGTGCCGGCAGCCGCGGGCTGGCGGGACGGATGGCTGCGGCGGACAATCCGTTTGCCAGCAAGTGGCGCGGCGCCGGCATCGTTTCGCTCGGCAAGTCCGCAACGCCCGAAGCGGGCCTGATCTCCTCGACTGAACCGCTCACGAACGGCCCCACCCACAATCCCTGGGACCTGACCCGCATTCCGGGCGGCTCGTCTGGCGGCGCGGCCGCGCTGGTGTCGGCCCGCGTGGTGCCATTTGCGCATGCCAGCGATGGCGGCGGCTCGATCCGGATTCCCGCCTCGACCTGCGGCATCTTCGGGCTCAAGCCCTCTCGTGACAGGTTGCCCTATAGCGAGCCGGGCGAAACCCCGCCGCTGCAGATCTCGGTCAATCATGCCGTGACGATCAGCGTGCGCGATTCCATCGCCCTGTTCCGGGCGGCGGAAGCCAATGACGGCGGATATCCGCTGATCGGCGAAATCCAGCCGCTGACGCGCCGGTTGCGGATCGGCTTTGCGCCCGAACCGATCGGCGGCACCGCCCTCAATGCCGATACGCGCACAGCCATTGAAGGCGTCGCGCAGCTTTGCCGCGACCTTGGACACACGGTGGTCGACTATACGCTGCCGATGGACGGGCCAAAATTCACCGACGCGTTCATTCTCTACTGGGCAACCGGCGCAGCTCAGTTCGCGCAGCAGGTCTCTGCCTATTCGGGCAAGCCGATCGGGCCGGATATCGTCGAGCCCTGGACGCTTGGCCTCGCCCGGATGGCGCTCGGGCGGATGGTCGATATCCCCGGCACCATCGGTTATCTGCAAGGGTTCGAGGCGCAGTATAATACCTTTTTCGAGTCGCTGGACGTGATCCTTACCCCGGTGACGGGAAGCCCAGCCGTGCCGATCGGCGAACAGGCACCAGACGGCGATTTCGATACGGTCATGGAAAGTGTGCTGCGCTTCGTGGCCTATACCTCGCCTATGAACGTGGCGGGCGCCGCCTCGATGAGCGTACCGCTCGCCTGGTCTCCGGCCGGTCTGCCGATCGGGGCGATGTTCTCCGGCCGCCGGGGCGACGACGCCCTGCTGTTCGAGCTGGCGCTAGAACTGGAAGCGGCGCGTCCCTGGGTTGACCGTAAACCACCGGTCTCTGCACTTTGACGCTGGGACATGGCCTCTTCCTGAAGGCCTGACCCTGACGGGTTAACCAAGTTCCGCCGGTTGTTTGCCGGGCAGAAAGGGCTGCTGCGTTAATTATTGCGGGCGCGAAAGATGACTCTTGCGTCACGCGTCACTATCTTATCGCGTGTCCCTCCCAGGAAAGACCCCGCTCGTGAACCGTTCCGTCCTGATCGCAGCCGTTATCCTGGCTGTAATCTTTGGCTATTTTGGGGTCCGCAGCCTTGTGCGCGGAGGTCTCAGCTCGGAAGTGGCCACCGCCGAAGCGGCGGGGCCTGCCCCGGTGGTGGATGCCATCGTGGTGACCTCGCAGAGCGAAACCCACCGTATGCGCGTCGGGGCGAAAGGACGCACCGCGCCGGACAAGTCGGTCACGGTGAAATCCGGCACGGCCGGTACCGTGATCTCGACTCCCGTCCGCGAAGGCACGTTCGTCAAGCAGGGCACCCTGCTCTGTGGGCTTGACGTCGAAGCCCGCAGCGCCCGCGTCAAGGAAGCCGAAGCCAACCGCAACGCCGCACAGGTCGATTTCGAGGCGGCCGTCTCACTGGCCGCCAAAGGCCTGACGCCCGCCAACCGCGAAGCCGCCGCCCGCGCCGCGCTGGATGCGGCC
>JBGTKN010000029.1:0-2576 GCA_041744615.1 Hyphomonas sp.
ACATCTATAACGCGTTCGATTCGGCTGACGCTGATATCAGCTACTTCTACGAGTCGCGTCTGCAAGGCGAACCGAACGCCGTTGAAGACGTGCATTTCCATCCGGTCGAGCCGCGCCAGGTGCGCGCAACCGTCAGGGTGAAGTTTTGAAGACACCACATTTGCATATCTCTAGCAAACAATTGGAACGCGCCGTGGCCTCTGCGACCCTGTCCGAAACGATCGTTGGGAAGGCGTCACGGTGACATGCTGCTGCAGGCGGCTGGTACTACCCTGATCGCCCTTCGGATGGCCGAGATGCCGAAAACTCCGGCCGCTTTAAAGTGAACGTCGGTCGGCAGGATAGGGCCAGGTTGGCTCCGACAGTCAGTTTCGGCATCCGGCAGGGTCGCCTCAGTCCAGTCATCCGGCTGCGTCCTCGCCGCCAGGCTGGAGATCGCCGACAACGGTCATAAGCCGCTTGTCGCCGAACGACCGATTGCTGGTAAGTCCTCGGTTTAATTGGAGGACCGATCAGGGCTTAGGTGACAAGCTCGCGCACGCTGCGAGATAATCAAGCCGTGCCTTGTTCGCATTTGTCCAGTCTGCAAGACCGTTGCACTTCGATACCGCCGTATCGCTCACGAAAGTGTCCCTCGAATAGAAGCGCCTTCGTTCTTTTCGCTCAGCCAGAACGGCGCCACTCGGTGTGGCGTGCAGAAAGACGTGGGCCTCTTTGATGAAGTGCGACTGATCGGCATAGGGCGCATAGTCGAGATCCTTCCAGGCAATCTCCGGATTGTCACGCAACTGGCTGAGCGTGTGGATAAAGCGGCGCGCGCGCAGCTCGAAATGCGGCGTCGTGCGTAGTCGCGCCGCGAAGGCCCGTTCGAGCTTGCGCCGATTGACGCCGACCCTGTGAGCGAGCTGGTTCACGCTGATCAGACCCTTCGTTCTCACCATGTAATGCACGGCCGCCTCAACCGGGCTCTCCTCAAGCATGCGCGCTGCCGCTAGGGAAAAAGCTTCATCACACAGTGCGACACGAACCTGGTCTGTCGGTGCGTGGCGGAGATCATGGGTCAGGTCCCGAAGCCAGGGAATATGGTCCCAGCTGAGATATTTCGTATTTTGCCGTCGCGCATCGATGCGCAAGAGCCGCGCCAAGACGCCCCGATACAGCGCCACCATCCAGAATTTCTGGCGGTTGATCGTTGTCACCAGGTTTGGCGACAACTCCGACAAAACGGCAATACATGCGTCTTCAACATAGTCGTCATTCACAAACACGCCCGGGCCGTCGAGACGGAAATAAATCGCGTCGCATTGCGCCAGCGGCCCGCGAACCATGAATGAATCGATGAGGGCATAGTGGTCTAC
This sequence comes from Hyphomonas sp., assembly GCA_041744615.1. Classification (GTDB taxonomy): domain Bacteria; phylum Pseudomonadota; class Alphaproteobacteria; order Caulobacterales; family Hyphomonadaceae; genus Hyphomonas. Next base: position 1,359 of record JBGTKN010000029.1, read on the forward strand.
GTAGTGAGACAGCCCAACCGCAGACAGATACAGATCGTAGTCTACATCGAAGAGAAAGCGCTTTGAATAGCCCATGACGTCGAAGTTATGTCGATTGCAGCGAAGATGCCAGTGGCGTGTCGGCCTCGGGGCGTTCTAGCCGATCATTCCGTCCGCCTGACGTGTAGAACCGCCATCGGCCAAGCCACCAGAGCCCCGCAAGGGAGAGCAGGAAAGGGACGACGCCGCTCAGAAGAATGATTGCAGTCGTGACGCTCTGCGGCTGAGTAACCAGCGTCGGATCATATCCGGAGACCTGCAGTCCAAGACCGAATGCGAATGTGACGCCCGCAGCGATGATCTTGCCGACAAGCCTGAACACCGTAACATAGAGGCCTTCTCGTCTCTGCGCAGTGTTATCGCTGTCATAGTCGGCGAGGTCTCCGATGATCGGGTATATGACCATGCCTGCGCCCTCGGCCAGTCCGGCAAAGATGGCGATGCCGAAAGCCGCTGCGAGACCGTAAATCGTCGGCAATGACGGGACCAGAGCAATCAGGATGAAGGCGACGGCCCATAAGGCGATCCCGATCCGCCAGGTCCCGACGAGGCCTATTCGTTTCGCGTTCCTGTAGTGGAGTGGCTGAAAAAAAACGATGGAGGCGAAATAGGTCGCCAGGACGAGCGGCAGCATTCTTTCAGATCCTAGCCCGACATCGAGGAGATAAGGCGTCGCGAGGATAATGCTGACATTGGCCATGGTTTGCGTCGCCTGCACGATCAGGATGGAGCGGTGAAAGGGGTTGCCGAGCACTTCGGCGATCATCCGCCAGACGGAGGTTTCCCGAGCTCTGTGATCAGAGCGCGCTTCCGGCAAGCGGCTCGCAGCTGTCAGCCCGATAATGGCAAAGGCAGCGACAGGCGCGCCGATGAGCCAGAGCATGACAGACCGGGGCGTATCAGAAGTCAGAAGCGCGTTCAGCCCGATCAGGGTCAGAATTGTGACAACGAGCGCTGGAATTGCGACCGCGAGCTGAAGCAACAGTCTTCGTCGGCGGCTTGTGAAGACCTCAAGTCCGAGGGCGCTAAGAGGCACCCAAAACATCGAGTGCCCCGCCTCGAACACGATTACGGCCAACAACACCCAGATGATCAATCCCCAGCTGCCGAGGCTTTCAGGCGGCAGCCACATCATCGGAGCGCCGATCAGGATCAGAAGAACCCCCAATCGCATGAGGG
>JBGTKN010000030.1:0-4624 GCA_041744615.1 Hyphomonas sp.
CGAAGGCTCCAGGCCGCCGCAGGACGCGGCTAGCCTCTTCAATCCGTGCAAAATTCGCACGCTGCGCCTAAAGGAACGTTAACCGGGAAAACCGATCGCTTCATAAAATCGGGCAAGCAGGGGCGAAGCGCCTCCGGCCAGAATTGCCCCGCCGGCAATGGCGACCCCGTAGGGTACGCCGGCCTTTGGCTCGAACGGGGCGCGCATGAAGCCCGGTACTGACGCGGCCGGAACGCTCCGTTTACCAACCAAAAGCAGCAATGCGCAGGCGCCGCCGACCAGCGCCATCCAGTAAACGAAGGGCAAGGCCGCGGCGGGGCCCATCCACAGCACGACGGCGGGAATCATCTTGGCGTCCCCTCCTCCGAAGATTCGGAAGGCGAACAGGCCCACAGCGATGACAAAGGCCAGTCCGCCCGCCAGCAGATGTCCGCCGAGGATTTCGAGAGGCAGGCCGGAGACCAGCGCAGCCGGCACGAACAGTCCGGCGATGGTGAGGTTCAGCCAGTTGGGGATGGTCAGGCGATTGACGTCATGCAGGGCGGCAAAAATGCACAGGGCCAGGAACAGGCCGGAAAGAAGGATGAGACTCATGGCGGCGACTCCGGTTCAGACAGCCCTGGTACCCTGCTTCAAAAGGCTGAACGAAGCCTTTCCCGGCCCATGCCGTGCCGCCTGCCCGGAGACATTCGTCAGCGTCCGGAATCAAAAGAGCCGCCGGGACAAGGCCCCGGCGGCTCCCTGATCAGTCAGACTGACCTTAGCCGATTAGACGGCGATCGAGTCAGCAACCGTGTTGAACGTGTTGCCGGTCTGCGTACCAAGAGCGGTCACGCCACCGATGATGGCGACAGCGATCAGAGCGGCGATGAGGCCGTACTCGATAGCGGTTGCGCCCGACTCGTCTTTAAGAAAACGTGCAAACATTGGAAACTCCCATCATTCGTTTTTGACATGTCCCGGCTTGAACTTTTCTTCCGGAACAGGGAGATGTCTACACGAACATTGTTTTCGCCTGATTGAGGGAATCAGAAAAGTCGTGAAGCCGCATCAGTGATTCGTTTACCGCGGCTGAAGCAAGCGTGAAGGCGGGGCAAACGCGATTCTGAGCTGCATTCCGACTATATAATAGAGACGGCACGGGCCTGGCTTTCGAGAGCCGACTGCCTGCTCCCGGCAAGGGCGCGCCCAAGCTGCTCCGGCGACTCGCGGTTAGGATACAGTAAACCAAAGTCTGGAATATTCCGGCAACCCCATCCGCCGGAGTGTCTGTATGATGACGATCTGCCTGAAAGCCGCCGCGTTCGGCGCTGTCGCCCTCGCGCTCACTTCGGCCGCTTCGGCTGAGCAACTCTTTGTCGAGACCGGCAAGACAGTTCCCGTCTCCATCTATGGCGAAACAGCTAGCATCGTGATCGGCAACAAGAACATCGCCGACGTGTCCGTCCACAACGGGCAGCTCCTGTTCGTGACCGGCAAGAGCTATGGCACCACTAACCTGCTTGTTTTCGACAAGACAGGCCGCCAGATCTACAGTTCAGACGTGATGGTCACTACCAATTCAACGAACCTGGTAACGATCAACCGCGCCGGCCAGAGCTTTACCTATGATTGCGCGCCCAACTGCAAGGCAGTGCTCAGCATCGGCGACCAGCCGGACCACTTCTCGGCCTTGATCGACCAGCAGCTGCAGTCTCAGGCGCTGACGGACGGCCAGTAAATACGCATCGGGCCGAACGCTGCGAAGGCAGCGATCGGATCGATCGAATTTCATTGACCGGCTTAATCGCCTGAAAACCGGCACATGGTAGCCCTGTCGGCTGTGACTCAATGGGGATCGGACCGATGGCCGGTGATCTGGACTCAAATCTCACCGCGCGTCTGAATTCGCGCTGGCGCCGCTTCGCCGAAGACCGGCGCGGCGCGGCCGCAGTGGAATTTGCACTGATCGCGGCTCCGTTTTTCTTCCTCATCTTCGGTCTGCTCGAAGTCTGCCTGATCTTCATCATGAACACGGTGATCGAGAACGCGGTGTCCGACGCGGCCCGGCCACTGCGTACGGGCGAGGCGCAGCAAATGGGCATGACTGACATTCAGTTCCGCCAGAGCGTCTGCGCCAAGTTCTTCGACATTCTCGACTGCGATGCACGTCTCTCCATTGATGTGCGCACCGTCCAGAACTTCGCCTCCACCCCGGGCGGCGCCGTGCTCGACGCCGATGGGAATCTCGAGAATGAAGACTTCCGCTTCGAACCAGGCGGCCCCAACGAGATCGTTGCTGTCCGCGTTTTCTATGAGTGGGACCTGATTACTCCTTACCTGTCGCAGCCGCTCGTCAACATGTCCGGCAACAAGCACTTGATGCAGTCCAACGCGGTGTTCCGCAACGAACCGTTCGGGAGCTGACCCCATGTCCATTCGCTCAGTCTTGTCGCCCCTCACCCGCCGCACACGTTGGCGCGGAATTCAAGGCATCTGCTATAACGAGAAGGGTATCTCGGCGGTCGAGTTCGCCCTGATCGCACCGATCATGGTGCTGATCTATTTCGGCTGTATAGAACTCAGCCTGCTGATGCGCGCCGATCGCCGCGTCACGGCGACGGCTTCCAGCCTCGGCGACCTCACCGCCCGTCTGGTAACGGTCAGCGACGCCGACATGCAGGAACTCTTCAACGCCGCGACCGTCTCGATGCAGCCCTACTCGGCCAACAATGCGCGTATGCGGATCACCTCGGTAGTTGATACCGGCGACGGCCAGACCCGTATCGACTGGTCTGATGCCTTCAACATGACCCCTTACACTCCCAATGCGCTGATCACGGTGCCGGAGGGCCTCGTCCCCAGCCCAGGCTCAGTTATCGTAGCGGAAGTCGAATTCGCCTATGAGAGCGACCTCGCCTTTGTGCTTGATGGATCGCGCATGCTCAAGGACGTGTTCTATTTGCGCCCACGCCGCGTCACCCAGATCGGGCGAACCGTGGACGGCAACCCGGCGACCGGCTTCGGGCCATCCAGCTAAGCAGTCCGTTTGGCGCATAGTCTAGCGGTTCTCGTCGGCATGCTTGGAGACCTGGACCTTCCAGAGCACGATCAGCCCGATCAGGAACATGAAACCGATACCGCCCATGCCGATGCGCTGATTTCCAGTCAGCCAAGTCAGCAGGCTGACGATGCCCGGGCCCATCCAAACCGTCACGGTTCCGGCAATTGCGTAAAGCCCGAAGAACTCACCGATCCGTTCGCGCGGCGCAATATGCACCAGCATGTAGCGGCTCGATGAAATCGAGGCGACGACTGCGATCGCGACCGGGATGACGAACAGAAAGTAGACAATATCCGACAGCGTGTCGAAGAACGGGCTGTTCCAGACCGGCATGCCGCTTGGGATCAGCCCGAAGAGCAGCGAGTCCGGCGTAATCGAGAGCTGCATCAGCAACAGGATCACGAGCGCCGAGATTTCCCAGATAAGCGCCATCTTAGGGCCGAGCCAGCGGTCCAGGGCACCGCCCACAAATCCACCGACCGCCCCGAACAGGACGCCCGTGATGCCGAAGAACAGTATCTCGACACCCGACCAGCCGAGAAACGTGCTCGCAAACACTGCGCCGAGTGTCAGGAGCGCGGCCATCGCATCGGCATAGATCGTCCGAGCGATCAGGAAGCGCATCGTCTGCGGATGCTCCTTGAACAGGCCGGCGATATAGGTCCGGAAAACCCGCGCGCGTTCGAACACGGACTGGCGCTTCTGCCCGTCGACCGGCTCGCCCAGGAAGACATCAGCGGTTGCCCGTTTCCATGTCAGTCCGCCCGGCGCGCCATCGGGCATGAACAGGAAAAACGGAATGATCAGCAGGATCATCCAGACGGCAACAAATGGACCGGCAAATCGCTGCGGCGCATGGGTCTCACGGTCGAGCGCGATCAGTTGCTCGTCGGCGGCAAAAGGCAGACCGGTTCCCGGCAGCAGAAGCCCGAAGAGGAAGAAGAACAGAATCCCCACACTGAGCAGGTTCCCGGTCGACAGGCCAAGGCCTGAAATGTACGGCAAGGCGCTCGGCCGTCCGGCCATCGGCAACATCGCATTGTGCAGCACTTCGGAATAGCCATAGCAGCAATACGCAATCGCGAGGATCGCCATCGTCGGCCACATCGTCAGCGGACCTTCCGGACGCGCCCACCAGAGTAGGAATGAGCAGAGCGCCAGCAAGCCGATGAAGAACATGAGGGGTGGCTTGCGCCGGCCTGCCTTGTCCGCGATCACGCCGAGAAACGGCGCCGTCAGCGCGGTCGCGATCCCGGCGATCGTGATCGTTAATCCGGACAGGCTGAGCGCGTCGGCCCCGCCTCCGGCCAGAACGGAGGCAAAATATGGCGCGAAAATATAGATGACGATGAGGTTGTAATACGGGTTCCGGGCGCCTTCGAAGATCGCCCAGGCAAGCCCCTTGATGCCAAACGGTCCGCCATCAACCCCCGGCCGCGCCGAACCTGCCGGCGCGTCGATCACCACTTCGGACATGCGAATTCCTCCCGGCGCAAGTGCCCTGCGCTCACGCAGGCAAGACTATCGGTTCGCGGCGAAAGGGGAAGCGGATTTGCTCATGACCATGCGTCAGCCTGTGCT